>JBAYPL010000005.1:0-25562 GCA_041677745.1 Kapaibacterium sp. (SeqCode) | reverse complement strand
GTATTGAAAATATTCCTTCTTGATTCTATCATTTTTTCAAGATAAAGAAAATCTTCACGATACAAATTTCTGAAAGCAATATCTTCAAGTTCAGTATAAAATTTTCTGATTCCGAGTTGTTGAGCGATAGGAGAGTAGAAATACAATGCTTCTTCGGCTAATAATTGCAGAGATTCTGAGTTCTGCTTTTCTGCTGTTTTCAGGTTAATAAGCCTTTCTGCAAGCTTAATGAAAATAATTCTGACATCGTCGGTCAATTCAATGAAAAGCTTTCTCAAATTAGCAATGTTCTTCTGTGTCTCAGGAAATGAAACACTTCCGAGACGTTGTAAGAGTTCTATATTCTCTAAAGTCTTATCACCGAAGATATTTATGATTTTCTGGCGAGTGGCAATGTCCTTTGAGTCAACTCTAATCAGATAGGCAGTAGCGACAGACAATTCGTCGAAATTAAGTTCTTGTACCTCATGGGCAATTTCTGTACAAATTAAGTCAGTACTTTCATCATAAACTTCTTTACCTATCAATTTTAATTTTTCGATGTTATGATTTTGCATTTCTATTCCGGTATTGCAATTTCATAAACAGTACCTTTTGGAGGAGCAGGCAATTTGCGTTTCAAAATCCATGGATTAAGCCTCTTGACATGCTTATAAGTTGTTCCTTCGGCTCTTGCCCAAGCAGAAAGGTCATTTATAGCGTTTTTGACACTTATTATTTTAACTTCATCGTCCTTGTAACGTTTTTCCATCGGAATATTAAAGCCGTATTTATCTGCATTTTGTAAAAAATGCTTAATGATAGCAACTCTAAAAATGTATCTTGAGGTTTCTTCATTCAGATAAAGTTCAAAATAGTTTTCAACACTTTGAAAATTCAGATTTTCCGACAATCCGTAATGCCCCATATTGTAACCTGCGGCTGTCAATATCCAAGATTTATGTTTATTGTAGCCATCTTTAAGATATTTCATGGCAGCGTAGGTAGATTTCTCAGGGTGCCTTCTTTCATCAACGTATTCATCAACTTTCAGACCCATCATTTTTGCAGTTTCCGGCATAAATTGCCACAAACCTATAGCTCCTGCTGATGAGCGTGCTTGGTAAAGTGCACTCTCGGCAACTGACAGAAACTTAATGTCATCGGGCATATTTTGTTCACGGATAATACGTTCAAACATCGGAAAATATCTGCCTGAACGTTTGATGTACAAAATAAGTTGCCCCGGCTGTTGTAATAATAGGTAGAATTCTCGTTCGGCTCTTTCAAGAATTTCCGGGTCGTCCAATGGTAAGGGTTCACCGCAAAAGTCAAGCTTTTCGGGAAGTTCGAGTGATGATACGAATTCATAAAAATTTGAGGCTTCTTCTGCGGTATCACTAATCAATGGTTTTGAATCCGAGCAGGATATCATGAATACTGTCAAGAGCAAATAGAATAATTTCATATTTTAAAGTCGAATAAATATTGTGTAAAAAAAATCTAAAAAATTCATCATTTTAATTTTATATAACGAATATCTTAACATAAATTGGTGATATATCACTCGATATTTCAATATTATCACAAATAATCAAAGATAATTTACATCATTTAACTAATTATTTATTTATGCGTCTTAATATCATATTGGTAAAATATACTATCATATATTGCGTGTAAAAGCAATTAGAATGTATTTAGTAACAAATTTGTTTAATTATCGGAGAATTTATTATGTTAAAAAACAAACTTATCGTCTTATTAGCCGGTATAGCTATGTCCTTGTTTGTGCTGTCATCATGCTCAGAAGACAACAACACAAACCCTAACCCTAACCCTGAGCCGAAGCCAAGCCCGGCTTCCAACCTTGAAGCAACTTCAATTAACTCAACAACAGTAGCATTGAAGTTCGTAGTTTCACCTTCGGAAACTAATACATTATTCCAGGATTATATGCTTTCATGGAAAGAAGAAAGCGGTCCTGCAGTCGGTGACTCGAAGGTTATCCTAAAAGGAACCACTAAAACAGAAGTAAGTGACTTAGAAGAAGGTAAAGTCTATCTTTTCACACTTGTTGCACGTTACACTAATGACTCAGTCAGTACTCCTGTAACTGTATTATGGTCACCAGCATCCAGATTTGTCTTGAATACAAATGATGACGACATTAAGGTCTATGAAACTTCCTCAAATTTTGGTAGCGGATTGCAGATGTTTTACGACAGCGAAGGCGCTCCAAGAGTAAGAACAGTCAGCAACGGTAAAGATTGGGACCTTGGAATCCGTACTACAGATAATAAAATTATCATTGGCTCGGCTTCAAAAATGACTTATAATTTCCCGACAGGCCAGACACCGGATCCTACTCTTATTTACAAGGATTACTTCAAAGCTGCATCACTTGACGACGTTTTCGACAGTCGTGCAATGAATGACGGAGACAGAGATGCAAACTATTCTGAAGTTACATTCGATATAACAAACTTTACAGAAGCAACTAACCTTGTATTCTATGTGAGAAAATATCAACCCGGAGAAACTCGTTACAACTATGCGAAAGTAATGATTAAACGTCCGGCTGGCGGCGGTTCATTCTTACAAGGTACTAGTCCTAATCGTTTCATTCAGTTTGAAATTTCTTATCAGAAAACACCGGATGTACCTTACGCTAAAATTTCAAATTCAAACGTAACAAACTAAACCACAGGAGTGCTTAAACTATGAATAAGCTGTCTGTATTTGCCGTAATGCTTATTATGGCTATCTCAACTGTATTTGTGTACGAAGCATACTCACAGAAACCGATTCAAGGGCAGGTGGTAAGCTTTAACTCAATCGTGATGGGTGGAAACGGAAAAGTTTCAAAAGATGAAGCCAAGAAACTTGCCGATAGCGGTAACCCCATTGTCTTTAAATCCGGTAACAAAATTTACTTCGTTTACAATGAAGACGGTTCCTTTGCCGGTAAAAAGCTTGCAAATTATGCTAGTAACGACAAAGTAGGAATAGTCGGCAAGGCTAAGAAAGTCAATGGTGTAGATATTATTATCGCCACTATGATTGAATCCATGTAATTTGCTTAAAACCATAAGGATGAACTATGAAATTAAAAATGTTGTTAAGCTTGCTCATTATTGCAGGCATGGTATTTGTTGTTTCATGTGGCAGCGAGGAAAAACAACCGGAACTCGAAACTTTGGATTCTGTTGATGAGCTTATTGAGGAATTGGATGAAGCTGAAACTCATACAGATACTATTACTGCTGCTCCGGACACAAGTGTGGCTGTCAGTGATGCTACTTCGGACAAAGACGAAACAGTTGCTCCTCAAACTGAGTCTGTTTCTACACCTGCAAAACCGGGTGATTACACACAAAAACCTCTTGAAGGTACTATCGTCAGCTTGAATCACTTGATTATGGGTGGTAATGGTAAGGTTTCTAAAGCAGAAGCACAGGATTTAGTTGCCAAAGGTAATCTGATTCTTTTCAGAGCAAGCGATGGCGCAGTATATTTCGTGTATAATGAAGATGGTACTTTTGCCGGAAAACGACTCGCAGGTTATGCAAATAACAGCAAGGTTGGTATGCTTGGCAAATCTAAAGTGATTAATGGTATGAATGTTTTTATTATGAACATGATTGAAAGCATGTAATGTGTTCTATTTGATAATCATTTTTCAAAACTCCGGTTAGAATTAGCCGGAGTTTTATTTTATTAAAACATCTGCGTTGATTGATAAATGAGTGATAATCTGTATATTGGGATGATGACCGGTACCTCTCTGGATGGTATAGATACTGTTATTTGTGAGTTCAAGGAAAATGGTGATGATACTTCATTTGTTCAGCACTATTTCAAAACTTATCCGATACCATTTCAGATGAAACAGAAAATTTTACATATCATTGAAGAGAATATTAGAATTGAGGAAGTTTCACAACTGAATTTTGCATTGTCAAGATTATATGCCGATGCTGTTGAATCTGCCTTGAATGTAAGCGGGATAGATAAAAAATCAATTAAGTCAATCGGAGTTCACGGTCAGACTATTTGGCACAAGCCCTCATACGATAATTTTGCCGGAATCAATACAGCCTCAACTTTACAAGCGGGAAATATTAGTGCTTTGGCAGCACTGACGGGGATACCTGTGATTGGAGATTTCCGTGCCGCCGATATTGCAGTTGGAGGACAAGGAGCTCCACTCGTGCCGATATTCGATTACACATTCCTCAGAAGCAAAGTAGAAAACAGAGTTATGCTGAATTTAGGAGGTATTGCCAATATAACATATATTAAGAAAAATGCCTCGTTGAACAGTATTATTGCATTCGATACCGGACCCGGAAACATGCTTATTGACATTGTCGTAAAGAAATATTATAATTTTGATTATGATGATGGTGGACGAATTGCTGAATCTTCATTCTGTAATCATGAATTGTTGGATAAGCTGATGATGCATGATTTCATACAAGCAAAGCCTCCAAAATCATGTGGAAGGGAGTTGTATAATAGTTCGTTTATTGATGATTTATGCGGTCATGTAGAAAATCCAGCCTCGCTTATTGCAACTCTTACTCATTTTACTGCGCTCTCAATTGCCGAGAATATTAGACACTTTGTTCCTCTTACAGACAGAATAATAATTTCCGGAGGAGGAGCAAAAAATTCATTTTTAAGAAAATTGATTAAAAATTACATAAATATAGTTAATTTAGATGAATCTGACGCACACGGAATAAATATTGATGCTAAAGAATCTTTATGTTTTGCATTTTTAGCATATTTATACGACAAAAAAATGTATGGAAACATTCCTTCTGTGACTGGAGCGAAACGTAGGAAAATATTAGGCTCAAAATCTTATTAAATGAATCGCGTTAATCTTTACAATTTATATCAAATAAGAGTTTCATCTAATTCGGAAATCAGCTATTGAACAACAAATTATTAAAAAATAAAAAAGTTATAAACAACGTCATGTGGAAAAAAAAAATGACAAAATTTGATAAAAAATGCATTTTTTTTTAAAAAATATTTGCTTATATTATCAAAGACTTATATCTTTGCTTTTAGAAAATTGTAAAAACGCAGCATAAAGTTGGAAGATACCTTTCGTAATCTTCCCACTTTAACAAAAAAAACTAGATAATAGTGCATTTTGCACACATTGACAGACGGGCTATTTGTTTTTAAACTATAGTTCGTCGAATGATTTTCATTCAATATATAGCGGCAATATATGACTGATACCGAAAATGTGAATGAAATAAAAGAAACCGTGAGTAAGCGAAGCAATTCGAAACGACCATGGTTGATTGTTTTATTGTTCTTTGCTCTTATCGGGTTTGTCGTATTGTCGGTGATATCAGATAAGTGGCGAGAGAATCGCAGTATTTCCGCAATTAAGGTTTACGGCTCTAAAATGTCGTCAGCCGATAATATTATTGATTCAATAAGTAATTTGGTCTTGAAGAAATATATAAAGGATATTAACACGAATGATTTGTCTGATATAATTAAGAGAAATGTTTACGTGGAGGATGTCAGGATAGTACCTTTGTTCAATGGTGAGTGCCAGATATTCATTAGTGAGCGCATACCGGTTGCTCTGTCGGTTAATCATGGCGGCAGCTTGATATTTGCAGACAGGGAAGGACATGTTTTTCCTTATCAACCGGATATTGCATCAGTTGATTTGCCTGTGCTTCGCGGTATAGTCGGAAGCAGTTCATACTCTGAGGCTTCTAATTTGTTGAGCAGAATAGTTGATGAGTGTCCTGAATATACAGGCATAATATCGGAAATAATGCCGGGTAGAGGTCATAACACCTTTGAGATAATAACTTCAGACTACGGTTATAGAATTATTATTGACAGCAATACATCACTTTCCGATCAATTATCAAAATATTATATCTTTCTTGGTTCCAGTATATGCGGCAATGAGAAAATAAATATTGATTATCTTGACCTACGCTGGGAGAAAAGACTGGTAGTAGGAAAACAAACTTAAATTTATGATAAATGAAAAGAGTAACTTTTAAGGTAAAATATAATGTCTGATTTGTACAGTAGAAGTAATAGCACAACGGATTCGAATGCTAAAATCATGGTCGGCTTGGATATAGGCACGACTAAGATTTGTGCATTAGTTGCTTCGGTTGAACAGGAATCGAAAAACATGCGTATTCTCGGCATTGGAATTTCGGAAAGTGAAGGTTTGAGTAGAGGTGTTGTTGTCAATATTGAGAAGACTACCAAGGCGATAAAGAATGTCGTAGAGCAGGCTGAGATGCAATCCGGTGTCAAAATCAACGAGGTAAATATCGGTATTGCAGGTGACCATATCGAGTCTATTCAAAGTCGCGGAATAATAACTATTTCCAGTCCGACAGCTGAAATTTCACGAAATGATGTTGAACGATTACTTGATGAAGCCAGAAAAATTAATATACCTTCCGACAGGAAAATACTTCATGTACTTCCACAGGACTTTATTGTGGATGGTCAGGAAGGTGTTCAGGACCCTGTTGGCATGAGTGGTCTCAGACTTGAGGCTAATGTGCATATCATTACCGGACTAAGTACTGCGATAAACAATATTACAAGATGTGTTGAAAGAGCAGGTTTAAAAATAAAGAATCTTGTTCTTGAGCCGCTTGCAAGTGCCAATGCTGTTATCTCCGATGAAGAAAGGGAGGTAGGAGTCGCTGTGATTGATATCGGAGGAGGCACTACCGATATAGCTGTATTTGCAGATAAAATTATAAGATATACAAGTGTGTTCGGTATAGCAGGCAATCAAATTACAGGAGATTTGCAACAAGGCTTAGGTATTACATTGGCTAATGCAGAAAAAGTAAAACGCGAGCACGGACATACTTATGAACCTTCAATACTGCATGACGAACCGATTATGGTTCCCGGAATATCCGGCAGAAAACCTCAGGAAATAAGTAAGTATATGCTGTGCAGAATTTTACAACCCAGAGTATCGGAAATATTTGCTTTGGTATATGCTGAACTCGAAGCATCCGGATATTTAAACAGATTGGGAGCCGGAATTGTTATCACCGGCGGAAGTACTTTGCTGCGAGGTATTGACGAACTTGCTCAAGAACTTTTACAAATGCCTGTAAGAGTCGGCATTCCAACCGGTATTACCTATGCAGGGCTTGCTCCGGAAATTGAAAGTCCGGTTTACTCGACTGCTGTCGGACTTGCCCTTTGGAATATTGATGAGAATAATGAAAATGAACTTGCCGGTAGTAGTACAGACAAGGAGATAACAGATGAAAGAGATATAAAAAGCAAACCTTATAAATTGCCTGAAACACAAAAACAAATTAATAATACTAAGGCAAGCGATAAGGATAATAATGACAAAAAACAGACTAAACCGGCTTCAAGCTGGCTAAAAAAATTAACCGATATAGTAAAAGAATTGTAAATGATTTATAAATTAATTCCGGGGGGAATTTCATGGCTATAGGTATCGCTACAAATTTGTCGGACGGTGCGAAATTACGCGTGATAGGTGTTGGCGGCGGTGGCGGCAATGCAATTAACAATATGATTTTAGACGGGCTTGACGGTATGGAGTTTATAGCTGCTAACACTGATAAGCAAGCTTTAGACCAAAGTCATGCCAAAATTAAAATCCAACTTGGCAAGGAGCTTACAAGAGGACTCGGTGCCGGTGGTAATCCTGAAGTTGGTAAAGGTGCTGCTGAAGAAAGTGCTAACGAAATTAAAGAAATCCTGAAAGACAGCGACATGGTCTTTGTTACTGCCGGTATGGGCGGTGGTACCGGTACAGGTGCTGCTCCCGTTATTGCTAAAGTAGCTCATGACCTTGGTGCTTTGGTGGTTGGAATTGTAACTAAACCTTTCAATTGGGAAGGCAGAAAGCGTACAAATTCAGCCATTGACGGAATTTCTGCTTTGCGTTCTTCTGTTGACGCATTGATTGTCATTCCTAACCAAAAGTTGCTCGAAGTGGTTGATGACAAGGTGTCTTTCCAATCTGCTTTCAGAATCGTTGACGATGTTTTGTTTAATGCTACAAAGGGCATTTCACAGATTATTTCTCACCATGGTACTATCAATGTTGACTTTGCAGATGTAAAAGCAGTGATGAAAGGCATGGGTGATGCTATCATGGGTATTGGTTACTCAAGTGGAGATAACAGAGCTGTTCAAGCTACGCAAAATGCCCTTAAATCACCTCTTCTGGATGGCGTTTCTATAAAAGGGTCGAAAGGTGTGCTTGTTAATGTTTGCGGTAGCAAAGATTTGGGTATGCTTGAAGTTGCAGCTGCCGTCTCGGCTGTCGAGAAAGCTGCAGGAGAAGATGCCAACATTATTCACGGCATTTCAGTAAATGAGGAATTAGGTGACAAAATAATGGTTACCGTCGTTGCTACAGGATTTGCTAAAAGCGATGTGGAAGGCAAGGCTTATACTGCTGCTGAACAGGCTACTCTTATCAACGAGAAACCTCAATTAAATTCTAATGTTTTGGCAGGTGCTGTTAAGAATAAAGAGGAAAAAATACTGCCAAAACCAATTAAACCGGCTCCCTCATTTCCTATGAACGGATTTAAGCATGTGGCTGAGTCTAAAAAGCTACAGACTTTTGATAAAGCTCCGAAAGGTGAAGAACAGTTAAAGAATTTCGACAAGCCGACATACCAACGCTTGGGAATTAATTTGACTGCCAATGCTTTCAGTAAATCAGAACAATTAGTATGATTGATTCGTGATAATTTCCGTTTTTTTGGTGTTTCCCATTTGTGCATGTATCTTATTAGTTAAACAAACAGTTACCGCTTTATTTTATTAAAGCGGTTTTTTTTTTCATCGAATATTCTGTTTATCATATAATTTTATTACATCAAGAGAATTGCCGACATTTATGAGAAATATACATGCGATGAGTTCATATATTATTCTGTAAACTACAACGGAAATCAATTTAAAGTTTGTAGAAAAACTGTACAGGAAGCAATATCAGTAGCAATAAACAGATAATTTCCTTCTGTAAAATCATGCCTGAAATTACTTAAATATTACAAATTTGGAAGATGATTTAGCACTTTTATAACATAATTCGAAGAATCAAAAAAATATTTTGCTTATTAGGGAAATTTATATTAATTTTAATATGTGTACTCGTGCAAATACTGATTTTTTGTCATAAAAATGATATTATCCGATAAAATTGGAGTAAAATTATGAAAAACTTTAAGTTAATATTTTTAGTTGTTACCTTAGTTGCAATGTTGATGTTGCAAGGTTGTCCGGAATCGTCAAATCCTGTTGACGAGAGTGAAGGTGGTAAAGTTGAGGTATTCAGGACCGACCAAGGAGGTTCTCTCAAGACTACCGGAGGTGCTGAAATAATGGTGCCTACAGGTGCTATAGCACCGAAGGGTGATGGCAGTTCAGGAGCTGTATCATTCTCAATTGAGACGAATGTAAACATGTCGGACTTAGAATTGCCTCTACCATCATCTTATAAACTAATTGGTTCTGTATATGGTTACGGACCGGCTAATTTTGTCTTTGCTGAACCCTTGCAAATTTATCTGCCGGCAGGTTCAGAATCAACTCCGGAAGGCTTATCAATAGCATGGTATAACGACTCAAACAAAGAATGGGTGTTATTGCCGATTAATGATGTTGACGAAGTCGGAAAGAGGCTCGGTACAAGTGTTATGGAATTAGGATACTTTGCTGTTGTAAAGCCAAGTATAGCCTCCTCAATCGGGAAGAAAGCAGAGATACAGAATGATAAAAGGGTTGGCGGTATTAAGCTGACAACAAATTCCTCTGACTACTACTATACTATGACTATCATTGCAGTAACGTACAAATATCCTGAGATTGGTTGGCCTGATTTAGTAGGGTATAATGTCAGTACAGGTTCTTATCCTACCGGTGGTCCTCTTCCTGTAACAAGAATGGGTAATATCCCGCAGGGAACATACACAATTGAGGTGAGCAGAGTAAAAAGAGGAACATTCATGCAGCTTCCGGGTGAAAGGGAAACTTACACTAATCCCGCACTCGTTACTGTAGGAGGCTTTACCTCTGTAGGGGGCTGGGGAATGGACTCTTGGACCGGTTGGTCTGAGCTTAACTTATCGGGTGGACAATGGCGAACAGGTGACCCGTCGAATTGGCCAAAGCCGACAGTACCCTTCGGGACCGGACAATTCCAAGCTACTTTAACCTGGGTTAATTCCGGTTCTAATTGGACTGATCTTGACTTGCATTTAATTGGTCCGAATGGTATGCATGTTTACTTTGCTGACGAGGTTTCCTCAGATGGTTCCGTCATGTTGGATGTTGATTGGATTGACGAACCTGGAAACGCTGTGGAGAATATTTTCAGTACTAACCTGATGCCCAAGGGTGAATATAAGGTCTATGTAATGGTTTTCGATGGATTCGTTCCTAAGCCTTATGAAGTCAGGATTATACGTCAAGGATCCATTGTCAAGACTTTCAGAGGGTCTGCCACTAAGATTAGTGATTGGGATGATGATATGATACATATTCAAACATTTAGAATAGATTGATTTAGTAGAAGAGAGCAAGCTGTTTCTTTTCCTAATTTGAATGAGAAGCTGAAGCCCACCCTGGATTTGGACTCCAACTATATAAACATCCGAAGCCTTGAAGACTTCGGATGTTTTAGTATGTGCGATGTTTTTCTATTAGCATCTAATCTCAATGAGATAAATAGAATTATTGAGTAATTGTTATTAATCTCTTCGTTATAAAATCTCAATAAAAATACCTCGAAGAAGTTAAAAAATGCCATTAGAAATTGGTCGTGCTGCTTTTAATAATCTACGAACCCGGATTCGGTAGAGAATTTTTTTGAACGAAAATTAAATTGCTTCAAATTAATATGTTAATTTTCTATTTGAAATTAAGAATACTAATAAATATGTCTATGTAATATATCATTAGAGGAATAGCAGGAAAAATTCCCGAAAATATCATACATTAAAATATCTTTATGTCTGAATGTTCTGGTTGATTTTCATTCCCTCTTTTATGTAACTTTTAAAATAATTTTCTCTTAAAGAAAATTCAAAGAAAACCAATAATTTCATATAAATCCAAATTCCGGAAATCACGGTTATGCAGTAGAAAGAGCCCTTAGAATCTTTTCTGCCGCTTGCTTTATTTTTCATGTTTCATGCTGACGAGGAAACGAATTTCGTCATATCCAAATGATGAATGTGGTGAATTAATTTCATAACAGCTTTCCCCTGCCAAAATCGCGGGGGTTTTTATTTTTTGTGAATATAAGGATTAAAAAAAAATCGCAAAAAAGTAAAAAAAAGTTTGGAGTTTATCTAAAAGTTTATTTATTTTGTAAATAAGAAAAAGAGAAAATAAATTAAAAAGTGTAAAGTTGAGATGCTCAGTTATCACAAACATATATGGGAAAATAGAGGATTTGCTTGGCTCAGACAAGAAGCAAGGCAGTTTTGTGATTATTTCGACATCAGCATATCTCAATCAGTTGAACATGTTCGTTCGCTGGTTTGTGTAAGAAACACTTTTTTCATTCCAAAGAAAACTCATTTTTCTTTTAAACATAAATTATTCATGTTTTTAAATCAGTTGAAAATCCCCGGCATTGCGTAATTGCGACAGTTAGGGACAGTGCTTATCTCTTCTGTCGCGATTAGGTGAAAATATTATTAACTATATTCATAACATTATATGTTAAATAATTAAAGGTTTAAGTATGAATAAAAATTGTATATGGGTTATACTATGTATAACTATTCTGATAATAATGATGCCGAGCAAATTGACTGCTCAAGATACTTATGATCCTACTTACTGCAATGAAGGAGATACCACCACTTGGAATGGACCAGTCACTGTGATAGGGGTTAGATTACCTTTGAGTTTTGTTGCTTGTACAGATACAAATTGCATCGTAACTGTAAAATTTTACGAACGTAATATCCCAGGTTGGGGATATGAATTCCAAATTGTTGAAATTGGATTTCAGAATTGCGATTCATCTTGTATGACACAGCCTTGGAAAATAGCAATGTGGTTGATAACAGTCGTTAGACAACAAGAGATGTTATTGTATAATAACAATGATTGCTATTCAAATTTTGTTTATAAAGTAGCAACATGCTGGCAATTAAACCCAATTTTACATACGTATTATCCATGTGGTGGTGAATGTTGCTATGGTTTGTATATGATCTGTCGTAGGTTTAGTCCATCCGGTGAATATTTTGAGTTTAATCAAATATATGCGATAGATAGAGAAACATATAACTGCTTAGGTCCAAATTGTAACTTTACGGATTGTGAAAGTACAATGCCGGAAGACTTTGATGGACCTTATGCTACACCAAATGGTAATATTGGTGTGTTCTATCCGAAAATGAGCATATATGAGAGTGCACCATCCAAATTCATGAGTATCAATCCGAATCCAGCCGATTCAAAAATTGAATTAAATTTGGATTTGGAAAATCCAGGTGCTTATTCAGTTACAGTAATGGACATAAATGGGGTTGTTCATTATAATCAGGTGGTGGCTTTAGGTTCTAATGGTAATATTAAGATAGAACTTGATATTACCAGCATACCAATTGGACTTTATAATGTCATTGCCACCGATAGTAGTGGTAATGTAATTAAAGGACAATTTGTTAAAATTCAATGATTTTACGAACTATCCCCTGTCTATAAAAAATTTTATAGACAGGGGTAATTAAAGGAGATTTACAATGAAAAAACATCTGATTGTGAGTATAATTCTTTTTCTTGCAATGTTGTCTATTGCAAATTCCGAAGATGAGGAAATTTATAATCTCGAAAGTATTTTTGAATTTACTAATAAAGCAGAGCAAATCATGGGTATGTCATGCTATGATAACAATAATTGTTTGATGATTAGCACTGACCGTAATATAAGCGGTTGCATGGCATATAAAACAAGCGACGGAGGAATGACTTGGCAAACCATTTATGCAGACTCCTCAATTTATACACCGGACACCCTGTATTACCCGAGCAGCTTGGCTCAATGGTGCAAGTACTTTGAAGACGGAACAATGATAATTGTTACATCTACGGGGAAATTATTACGCAGCGAGGATTACGGAAACACATTTGATATTATTCAAATTGATTCGAATTACTATTATAAAACATTTGAAATGCTTGATAAGGAGAGAGCAATTACATTATCAATAAAATTTTATGGTGCTGGACAATATAATATATTTAAGTCAATTGACGGATGTCGTACTTGGAGTAATTTTAATATACCCGATTCTATATCGGATAAATGGGTTTTTCAGGATATTATGCTCCAAAAAGATAATAGTTTGATTCTCGGAGTACATCATCAATATGGCATAGATTACGATACAAATTACCGCTATTACTATCATACAGATTTTGAGGGTAAATTTTGGAAATATTTCACAATTGATCGCAAATTTAATGACTTTTTTCGTAATTTATATTTTTTTGATGAAAACGAAGGTATAGCAACTTCAAATATTGAAATGAAACTTGCTCCGGATACCGCACTCGTTATGAAAACATATAACGGAGGTAAGAATTGGGACATCAAATTCAAGTTGATTAATATGAGTGAATCAGCATTATTTTTGCTAACAGATAATGATGAAAACCTATACATCAGTGGACCGTTATGGGGCTTTTTGAAGTCCACAGATAAGGGTGAAAGTTGGTACACACCTAAATTTAATTTGGCGCCCAATTTAATTGAAGCTTTCTCCAATCGGTTACGAAAAAATTTCGGTGATGAATTTTACATGAGTACAACGCTCCCGGCACAGCTATTGAAGGGTAAAAAGGTAACATCCGTAGCGATGCCATCATTGAAGCTCGGAAGGATATACCCCAATCCGGTTACTAACGGTGCAATTTTCACAAGTGAATTTGACATAGAAAAAGCCGGAGAGCTAAAAATTTTCTTGAGCGACATAAGCGGCAATACTGTTTGCGAATTATACAAAGACTACACTGATGCCGGTCATCATACCCTGATCTTGCGACTAACGGACAACATAAGTTCGGGAGTATACTGGTTAGTATCCGAAATTAACGGATTTCGTCATATCCAAATGATGAATGTGGTGAATTAATTTCATAACAGCTTTCCCCTGCCAAAAGCGCGGGGGATTAGCTTATTTATCGGATATTCTTGCAATGAGGATTCCGAGAAGTACATCACCTTGAGTATGAATATCGAAGGTCGTCCGGATGAGGTACAAAGATTTTACATTCCTCGCTTGTTTGAGATTTTCGTATATACCGGTTTTGATAAAACTAAGGATATATATATTTTCAATGTCAATATGTGCATGAGAATGAGTATGACCAGTATGGAAAAATTCCTTTATACTTTGATGTTCTAACCGGTACTTCATATTTCAAGTTCCCGGAATTCGACGAAGCTTATGTCGGTCTAAATGCGAAAACATCATTCGGCTTTCAATATGATTTCATAGGATAAGAATTATCCGAGATTTAAATTAACTCAAAAGTCAGAAGTATCAACTTTGGATAATTCACTATAAGAGTATTTTTAAGATAAGCTCGGATTTCGTTGTCTTCCACTGAGAAGTGCAGTATATTTTTACACATTATCGCGGAAAAAAGACGAGGCTCCTCCTGTTTGTAATTGAGAGTAATTCAAAAACAAATTCAAATCAGAAGCTGTGGCTACTGTCATTGGAAATACTATTAAATCAAATAATATACTTTGTGTGCAAAATTTTGTAATTTTGTAATCAGGATTCGTACAAATCCTGAAAAAATATATTCTTAAAACAGAAAACGGAGCTTTTAAATGAATTTAAAGAAGATTGTCCCGGCATATAAAACTCTAAATGTTAAATATGCGATACGAGATATAGTTGTGCTTGCAAATGAAGTTGCCAAGACCGGCAAGGAGATGTTTTATCTGAACATAGGTGATCCGAATATCTTCGACCACGAAACACCTGCAACAGTTGTGGACGCAACTTGTGACGCCATACGCAAAAACCAAAACGGCTATGCACCATCAAGTGGAATAAAGGAAGCGATTGATGCCATTACCCGTGATGCCGAACGAAAAGGTATCAAAAATATACTTGATGTATTTGTTACAACCGGTGCGAGCGAGGCTATTGAGCTATGTCTCACGGCTCTTCTGAATCGTGGAGAGAATTTCTTGATGCCAACCCCGGGATACCCTCTCTATACGGCAGTGCAGAGTAAGTTGGAATTAGAGCCTAATCCTTATTATCTCGACGAGAAGGATGGATGGCAACCGGATATTGATGACATCCGCTCCAAAATCAACGACAAGACAAGAGCAATTGTGCTGATTAACCCGAATAATCCAACCGGCTCAGTCTGTCGAAAAGAAACTCTTATGCAGATAATTGAAATTGCCTTGGAGCATAATCTAGTAATTATTGCAGATGAAATTTACGACAAGCTCATTTTCGACAACAAGCAGTTGACATCAATAGCTGCCTTGAACAGTGATGTCTCTTGCATTACATTCTCCGGTTTATCTAAGAATTTCATCGCTCCGGGATTCAGAATCGGTTGGGGCGTAGCAAGCGGTAGAAAAGAGGTCATGGGGGATTATATTGATGCAGTCAATAAACTCTTACGCTCACGAGTATCTGCAAATCATCCGGAACAATACGCAATTATGCCTGCACTCGAAGGAGACCAATCACACTTGAAAACCATGATTAACAAGCTGGAAATACGCAGAAATATTATGATGGATACATTCGATAGCATCGAAGGGATTGATTTGGTAAAACCTGAAGGAGCATTCTACGCATTTCCGTCAATTGATGTGGATGATGACTCAAAATTCTGTGCTGAATTGATTCGCTCAACAGGTGTCATAGTTGTACCGGGCTCAGGTTTTGGCCAAAAACCCGGCTCAAACCATTTCAGAATAGTAACACTTCCGCAGGAAGAAGTTCTGAGGAAGGCTTTTGCATTGATAGCCGAATTTTATAGCGATTACAAAAAGAAAATGTAAGTTGAAGAGTTGAGAATGTGCATTTGCTAGTTTATTATTAATTGATATAATAATCATTTTTTTACAATTAAAGCAGCCAAAATATTAATATTTAGATTGGCTGCTTTTTTTCAATAGAAATTATAGAAGGTCGTCAATTCTACTTATGTCAAAATGTACATTAAATATTCCGGCTCTATTATCGGCTATCATTCTGATGGTTGCTTCAAGTCCTCATGTGACTTATTTTGTCATGTTCAAAGCCAATCAGGATTATATTGCTGCAAATCTTTGTATTGATAAAAATAAACCTGAAAATTCCTGTCAAGGTTGCTGTCAACTGGAAGCTGTATTGAACGAGAGTGATGATACTGATATGCAAAATAATATATTTGTAGTACCTGAATTGAGCATCAATGCAGTACTAAAATCTCTTATTATCAATTTTACTCCCGGCTATCTGTCGTCACTATTCTATCTTGATATCAGGTCAAATACATTATTTATACCTATTAAATTCGATACACCCCCTCCCGAGTTAATTTAGTTACAAGCCCAAGTTATAAGCCTTTCATACATAGTATGTTTCGACGAGTTAATTATTCTGTCAATAATTAAAAAATGAGAATTAACAACAAACTCAGATTTACTTTATATTGTAATTCGTGAGTTCATTGTTATATGATCATCATGTCTCGGTAATTTGCATTTATATCTTTTATAAAACAATAGTCGGTACCGTCAATAATTATCTTAGGATACCGGCGAATAATTTTTTTAGTAACAATACTTAATTCGGGAAAAAAAATGAAAGCATTAATAATCTTTCTAATAATATTCATAGTGTCTGTCTTTCACACTTCAGCTAAAGACACACTCAAATACTTCAAACTTGAAGAAGTAGAAATCAGTGCGAAAAAAAATCTATCACCGTTTGAAGCAGTATATTACGGTACTGACTTCAACAGTCGTATCTACGATAAAAACGGCAATTTCACAATCAGGCGAGGAATGAACTTTACTCAAGATATCTATTTCGAAGGGTTCAGCAGAAACAACATCAAGGTTGTGATTGATGGTGAGCAGTATCACAGTGCTTGTCCAAACAGAATGGACAGTCCGGCAGGTAGAATAAATCCCCTTGAGATGGAAGCTGTCGAGATAACTAAATCAGGGAGCTTGAGAGGAACCGGAATTTACGGCAAAATCGAGTACCACAGAAAAGATTATCCGGAAGAATACAAATTGGGGACCTTCCTGACCGGAAATTTAATTTCGCAAAAGGAGTATGACCTTGGTGTAAGTTTGAGTGCTTACAAACACGGCTTCATAACACGTATATCTGGTGGAAGTCCTTATCTGTCAGGCAACAACAGCGACTTCAAACAACTGTACGGGTACAAGGATAATTTTAATTACTTTAATGTGAAATCAACTTTCAGGGGTAAATCGGGAGATATGAATTACGGAGTTACATTTAATCGGCTCGAGAATATCTCTTTTCCTTATCTTACAATGGACGAAACAGCTTCAAATCATATTAGTGCGGATGTTTCGTATCAAGGCAACAAATTCTATGTTTCATATACGAAGCATCTGATGGATAATACTATGCGTATTTCGCCTATGTTTATGGAGTCGGATGCAAGAAATTTGACCTTGGGCTTAGTGGGTTCATTCTATGAGGTGACATACAGAAATTGGAATGCCGACAACAAAATAATCAATGCAGGAATGAATGTAAATCTGAGTAATAATATGCTTCCCGATATCGGGCAATTATATGCAGCTGTTAATCATTCCATAGATTTTGATGATGTAATTTTAACAGGAAGAGTCGGTTTATCAACACTTGATGCCGGAAATAAGCAGGCGCTGGAACTACACAGAACATTATATGATGGTTCCGATGAAAGAAAATACTACTTAAGCGGTGCACTGAATTTGCATTATTCTGGAATTGTATTTGACGAATTGGGGTTTGGTGCAGGTGCGGAGTTTGCAATAGAAGCGCCGGAAGCCGAACAACTGTTTATCGGTGTAAAACGTCCGGGTATGAATCCTGATTGGATAGGTAATACTACACTTGAGCAACCCAAGAAAAGCAGTGTCAGATTAGATTTGAGCAGCGAATATTTTTCAATAAACGTTTATGCCAATTACGTAGCTGATTACATCAATCTGACGAAAGCAAATGCCGGTGGAAAAAATGTATTGACTTATAGGAATACAAATGCCTTGATTACAGGAGTTAACTTGAATTTGAAATATAATTTTATTCAGAGTAGCATATCTTATGTTTACGGAGAAAATACTTCAAACCGGAATCCGCTGCCCGAAATCATGCCGCTGTCGGTAACGAATATGATTGAGCTTCCGACAGTACTCAATATTGTGCCGGTGATAATACACAGGTTCGAGAATTATCAACCGAGAATAGATACTGAGCTGAATGAGTTCAGTTCCGACTCGTGGAACACTCTTGCATTAAGACTGTCGTATAATTATAAGGGAGCAGTGTTTATGCTTGAAGCTAACAATCTATTGAATCATAATTATTACAGACATTTATCATTTGCAAGGAATCCATTTTCTGCAGGTAGCAGAGTGTATGAGCCCGGAACAGTCTTGCGATTTACATTGGTCTATGACGGTCTGTTGTGATGAAGAAAGCACTAATTAGATTACGAATATTCAGTGTAGAAAAATTTATGAAAATGATTTAATTGAATGTCTTTTTGATAATAATATAAGCTGTCTGACTTGTTTAAAAAATAAATCAGACAGCTTTAAAAAAATACTATTCGAGAGAGCCGACAGCTTTCTCAACTTCTTCTAAAATTTTACCTGATTTTACAAGTGCAGCCATAGCATTATGATCATTGAACAAAGGTCTGTCAATATCGAGGAAGTCAACATGCTCGCGAATAACTTCCCAAGCACGAGAAACACCTTTACCTTTGTTGAAATCTCTAAAATCAAGAGCTTGAGCAGCTGCCATTAATTCGATACCGATGATACCGTAAGCATTATCAAGTATCTGTTGATTTTTAAGAGCTGTGTTCATACCCATTGAAACAAAGTCTTCCTGATCTGCGGCAGCAGGTATGGATTGTATAGAAGCAGGATTGGAAAGAATCTTCTGCTCAACTATGAGCATATCAGCGGTGTATTGACTTAACATCAAGCCGGAGAACATACCTGCACCCTTAGTCAAGAAAGCCGGTAATCCTACACTCAATGCAGGGTTTAGCATACGGTTCAAACGTCTTTCCGACAATACACAAACCATAGTCAATGAGGCACCTGCCATATCCATGGGAAGAGACACAGGGGTGCCTTGGAAATTAGCACCTGTAAGAGTCATGTTCTCATCAGGCAGGAATATTGGGTTGTCGCCAACACCGTTCAATTCGATTTCTACCTGCGAACGTGCATACTTACATGCATCGTGGGCTGCTCCGATTACCTGTGGTGAAGAACGCATGGAATAAGCATCCTGAACCTTTGTCTTCATTTTACCGCTAAGCAGATCGCTTCCTTCGAGGCATTTTCTTATTGATTTCGCAGAGCGAACAGCACCGGAAAATCCACGCAATTCGTGTAGTCTGCTTTCATAGGGCTTCATATTGGCAAGTAAGGCTTCCAATGACATAGCAGCCGCAATCTCTGCTTGTTTTATCAACCTATTGTAGTCGTAAAGTTGTATTGCACTCATGGCTGTCAATAAATTTGAGCCGTTTATTGATGCTAAACCGTCACGTGCTTTGAGTCCCGGAACAGGTATTCCGGCTTTTTCCAAAGCAATTTTTGTAGGCATTCGTTCACCCTCGTAAAAGGCTTCTCCTTCGCCCATAAGCGACAATGCCATCTGAGACATAGGTGCAAGGTCGCCGCAAGCTCCAACAGAACCTTTTTGGCATACTACCGGAGTAACTCCTTTATTAAGCATTTCTGCTAATGTAAGGGTAATCTCGGGGCGACATCCGGAATTTCCGTGAGTATGGACATTGATCCTACCGGCTATGGCACCTCTTACAAATTCTTCACGTGCAGGTTCACCGATTCCGGCTGCATGATTATAAATCAAGAATTTTTGAAATTCTTTGATTTGTTCATCATTCAATACTATTTCCGAAAACTCGCCGATACCGGTGTTAACGCCGTACATTATTTCTCCCTTCTCAATTTTTTCTTCAAGTACAGCTCGGCACTTTCTGATTAATTTCAAAGATTCTCCGCTAACTTCTACTTTTTCACGATTTCTTGCTATATCAACCAATTTTTCAATTGTTAAACCGCTACCGTTTAGTGTTATTGCCATATTTATATCCTTAATCTTTTTAACGATTTACAAATACATAAAGTACAAAATTACAAAAAATTTATATATTGGGTATAGAATGGATAAATAAATTTTTCCGTTACCGGATTTACCATATTTGTCATTGATAAATGATTAAGCTCATTTCATCAAACATCACTTATTTCTGTATGTTAACAGATATAATAATAATTGTAAATTATATGCAATAGTACTGACTTGCTTATAAATAAAGCATTTCAAACAGATTAATTAAATACATCCTAAGATTAAAAGGTCTCTGCTGAATATTTCTTAGTTCTTAGATTACATAGTCTGACGGTTTTATGCAAATGTTGCTATAATTATCAATGATAGAAAATCATTTATACAGCCATTAACAATCATAATGGCTCGAAGTTTAAAATATTGTGTAACTAAATGAAAAATCACAGCGTCTATATACTTGTACAATTATGTAATCAGATAAAAGTTTTCTTATATGTATAAATTATTGGCAGTTCTTATTGCTTTAGCAAGTTCACTAACTGTATCATTGTCTCAGGTAAATGTTATAATTCAGAATGTTCCGCCTCAATATAATGTCGTAACAGATGAATTCCCCTTGTTAAAAGTAAATGTGAGAGTGAGTGATGGCTCAAATCAATTGGAATTGGGAACCAACAACTTCTTCATACTCGAAGGAGCAATGGTATGTGAACCATTTGAAGTAAGCCCTGTTCAAAACGGCTGGCAGACAGTCAAGTGGTTTACTAAGCTGTATGATTTTACACAAATCGGAATGTATGACGGGGTTTTGTTAACAGTTTATAACAACATGCCCGACAGGAGGCTCTTACGCGGTTATTTAGAAAAACTTCCTTTTCTTCAAATAGTTACGACTTCCAATAACCAGCAGGTCAGGGATTTGAATTGGGATTATGTAACTCCGGACAATCCTCCGGTACCGCGCCAATTGTCTCTATTGGGATATTTACAAAATTCTCGGACAGGTCAACAAACCTCAATCAGAGTTGATTCAATAACCAACAGTAATCCTGCATTCACATGGAAATGGTTAGGCGATATTAATGGCGCTGACCCGAAAGAACCACCTACTAACTTGGGTATCGGTATAAATTACCTGCTTAATATATATTTTAAACCGGATGTTTATGCTTATTATCAGGATATTCTAACCATACATTTCCATGGTGGAATGAAACGACATATACCGCTATACGGTAATACTTTTACAGTGAGTACAGAGAAGCTTCTGACACTTCTTGAACCGGCTGCGGGCTCTGTTTTTGCACCATGTGAAGAAATTGTCTTAAAATGGGAGGGACACGACCCGACTACGCATGTAAGGATTTATTACACTACCGACACAGGCTTGGAATGGAACTTGATTGATGTTGTCATGGATTCACTCTATGTTTGGAAGATACCGGACCTTGAAACAAACTTCCTTAGATTTAAAATTTCTCAAGATTTTATAAGTAATGAGGTTGAAATACTCAGTGAAGACTGGGTACCGATATACCGTGCTAATTATAACCAAAACAGTACATTAATCACTACCGTTAATGTACTGGGTAAGGTACTGACATGGGATTTGCTTTCTCCGGATGAACCTTCAATAATTGGAAGACATTTAATTGAACCCATTCCTGATGATGCAGAAGCCAAATTTAATTCTTTCGGAATAGAATATTCCAATAGTGACGACAAATTTTATGTAGGGTATCGTAATAATAATCTTCCGGCTTTTTTACAAGGTGACACAATTGCAATATTTGAAAAAAGTCAGGAATTTCCGATTAAGAAAATATCTCTTCCTTCGGGTATAAAAGCAAAGAAATTATTATCAGATAAAAATAAAAGATTTATTTCGGTATTTCCTGAATACGGTTCAAAAATATTACAATATTCTATGCAAACAGATGAATTTGTTAAAGAGATTCCATTAGAATCTCCTATCATGGATATTGCTTATAATACCAATGCCGATTCAGCCGCCATACTGATGATTAATGGAAATATCAAGCTTGTAAGTCTCGATAATTTTGCAGTTTTTGATGAACTTAGATTCGATATGTTTCCGAATTTCCTTGCTATAGCATATTCGCCTAATGGGCGATTTCTAAGTATTGGAACCCAATCGGATAATTCCGGTCTCAAGACTAATATTTATTTGATAGATGTGCCTACACGGAGGATTGTGAAAGTTTTTAACCCGTCAGCGGGCAATCCTGTTACTTTACAATTTAATCCATCGTCAACATCATTGATTGTGGGTTCTGAGACCGATAAGCAGATAGCAATATATGATTTGACGAGTGCAAGTCCAACAGGAAGTACTTTTGGACATAGCGGTAACATGACTGATTTGAAGATGTCGCCGTCAGGATTTTCACTTGTTTCTACATCACTGTCGAGCGATGACAATGCCGTGTACAGATCATTTTCCTACCCGCAGGAGGATATGAACAGCTCGAACCTGATTATCAGATATCCTGAAATAAGTTCGGATATTGTCAAGCTCGAACCGCTTTATCTTGGTATGAAAAATGATATTAATATTAATGAAATATGTAATATCGGCATATCGGATGTTGATGTTTTCGAAGCACATTTCAAACATGCAAATCATATCAGAATGACTAAAACCTGGGATAGGCAAGTGGTTGTAGCAGGTCAATGCTTTGATTTCGATATTGAATTTGCACCGCTCGATACTGGTATTATTCGTGATACTTTAATTCTGTACCATTGTTCGAGGAAATATTATATTCCATTTGAGGCATATTCGATTCCAAGAAATATTACGTTGCTGAATAACGAACTTGATTTTGGCGAAGTTTGTATTGGCGATACATTAACCAAGACATTTCCATTATTTAGGAATGATGATCCGGTTCAATTAATTGTTAATAGTGTATTAATTGAAGGCAGTAGTGATAATCCGTTCCGTAATTACATTAATGTGGTTGACACTGTCCTGGAGCCCGGAGAAATATTCATTGCCAAAATCGGATTTATTCCTAAAGAATTAGGTATGAACGATGCCGATATTATTATTCATCACTCAAACCAAACAAATATTTATTCGAGTTCCAATGTAAAAGGTACAGGTATTGGTTCGTTTGTAGAGCTATCCCACGAAACACTGAGATTTATTCCTGAAATAAAAGTGCGTAAACTTACTATCAAGAATTCGGGTGTAACAGATATTGACTTTGAAGGATTTAGAGTTGTTCCGGAAAATATTTTTAATGTATTGACAGAGCCCGGATTCAGATTAGGTCCTGACGAAGAAAAAATAATCGAGATTGAGTGGAATGGGGAAGACGAATTAGTAGCACAGTTAATAATTGATGCTAATCCCTGCCTTGTTCAAAGGTTCATTAATCTTGACTTCTATAAGGGCAAGAGTACAGTTGTCTTGCCGAATGTTACAGCTCAAGCATATTCTGAGGATGTTGAGATTCCAGTGATTTATGAAAATGTGGAAATTGCATCTTATGAGGGCGAGAGATTCTTTGAAGCTGATTTTACCGTGGATTCAAAATTATTTTTACCACGTTCTGTAGTGTCTAAGCATGGTACTGCCCAATTATCGGAAAATACAGTCAAAGGCAGAATAAGGACTTTCAAAGTCAGAGTGGAAGGTGGTTTTCCGCTGAAAGACACATTATGTATAATTAAAGGTGTAGCAGGACTGAGCGACACAGACAGAACACCCATTGACCTCAAAAGCGGTACCGTAGGGTGGAGCAAATTCGTCGAGATGACCACTGTTGCCGGTGAATTGATAATAGACGGTATTTGTGAGGACAGGTATATTATCCGTAATAATACTGTCTTGGGTGACATGCTTCTTATCCCGAATCCTGCTGCTGAACTTACAACACTTAGATTTGAATTATTTGAGGATGCCGATGTCAATATTGAAATTATTGACAACAGAGGCTTTGTATCGCAGGTTTGTCTGAATCGTAAGTTCTACGCCGGAGAAAATTACTACGAGCTTAATCTCGCAGGTTTCGGTACCGGAAATTATAAAGTAAAGATTAACGCCGCCGGCGAACAATCATTTATGAATTTGATAATTATGCGCTAAGAATGTATTCACGGAAGGAAATTATTTGAAAATGAAGATATATATTGTAATATCTGTTTTATTTATATCAATACTACAATTACACTCGGAAGAATATTCTGATTATATTTTTTATGGTGGAGCTCGAATAAACGGGAATATTTACAGTTCGGATTTTGAGAAAATCGGAAATTACAAAAATTGTTGCCCGAATTATGAAAGTGCATTCGGATTGTCGCCCGCTTTTTATGGAGGTGTAGAAAAGAGAAATGCACTAAACCTCTTCGATTATGACTTGAGCTACTCATTATCATTGGCATACAATGACTTATCGGCGAAATACTCCATAAGACAACATATAGGTAATGACTTAGGAGTTGATGAATATCAAAAGATTATTGTCGAACATGAGCTTGATATTAACTATGCTTTATTGGGCATTGAAAATTCATTCTGGTTCAATCCTGTCAAAAATATTCCACTTGACATTAAATTCGGTATAAATCTCAGTATTCCGATAAGCAAAAGATTCAAGCAACGCGAATTGCTTATCGAACCTGACGGTGCATATTTTCCGGACGGTACACGTGAGTTTAATCCGGCAAGTGCAGATATACCCGACCTAGTGCCAATATTTGCATCCATTAGTCTCGGAGCAAGACACAGAGTGTATAAATTCGGAGATTTTGAGATATTCGCTGATGCCGGTTTCAGTTATTCCCCCATGAATATTGCCTCCGATTTGAATCTTAATATTCATCAGGCTTCACTTGGTATATCGCTGCATTATTTACAAAGC
This sequence comes from Kapaibacterium sp. (SeqCode), assembly GCA_041677745.1. Classification (GTDB taxonomy): domain Bacteria; phylum Bacteroidota; class Ignavibacteria; order Kapaibacteriales; family UBA2268; genus JANJTB01. Next base: position 298 of record JBAYPL010000005.1, on the reverse strand, counting down.
AAACCTGAACCACCGCGTCCGGCTGCTGCACCAATGCCTGAAGCACCGGAACCTGTACCTCCGCCGACAGTTCGTAAACCGAAGATGAACCTCTTGGTTGACTTCGATTATAAGAAGGTGAAATCCGGCGACACACTCGAAATAAGCGTAGATAAGTTTGAATATAGAACTTATGCTCATATACCACCGGTGCTTGTTTTTAAGAAAAACAGCAGTGAGCTTGTTGATGATGATTTTGTAAGTAATGACTTAGGCAGCTTATACGATGCCAATTTCAAGATGTATCAAGATTTGAATT
>JBAYPL010000004.1:0-26147 GCA_041677745.1 Kapaibacterium sp. (SeqCode) | reverse complement strand
CCATGCCGGATAAGCACCGAAAATCACACCGAGAGCTGTGCAAATAAGTATGCTGTAAATTATCCAATCAATAGGGATACTGATGGAAAGTCCAAGCAAATTACTGAAGATGGCAGCGAGCAATAAACCCATGGCAATTCCTATGAATCCGCCAATTTGACTCAGAGTAATAGTCTCGGTGATAAATTGGGTCATTATCCAACTTTTTCTTGCACCTATGGCTTTTCTGATGCCTATTTCACGTGTACGTTCCTTGATAGTAACCAGCATTATGTTCATAATTCCGATTCCGGCAGCTATCAATGCGATGAATCCGGTAATGAAACCAAAAATTGATAGGAATCCGGTGATACTTTCGAATTGAGTAGCAAGAGATTCGTTAGTTTCAAGTTCGAAGCTATTCATTTCCCAGGGTTGTACATCTCTTATACCTCTCAAAACACCGATAGACTCATCAATAACAAAAGGCAGAGCTTGTTTACCGTTGGCTTTTACGCTGATTTCTAATGACTCTTCCCACCGTTCCGAATAATATTTCAAGAATTGTGTCAGAGGTATAATCACATAATTATCTTGACTGTTTCCCAGCATTGCACCTTTTGCTTCTGTAACACCTACCACAGTAAATTTTTGCTTTCCAATGCTTATGTCCTTTCCTAGAGGGTCTGTTGAAGGGAATAGCAATAGAGCAACATCATTCCCGATAATGGCTACATTTCTGTTAAATTCAATATCACCATTGTAGAAGGGACGCCCTTGAGCTATATTGACATTATTTGTGATGAAGTAGTCAGCATCCGTACCTGAAAGAGATACATTAGGATTTGTTTCATTATTTATATACTTTATTGTATGCGCACTTGAAGAAGAAAATGCACTTATGGCAAAAGCACTCGTCATATATTTTTTAAATTCTTGTACCTGCCTGTAAGTTATTGGTTTGCGGTTACGATACATTCTCCAAGCATTGCCGCCGAACTGGATTTTCGGTACTCTGAATATTGAAAAAGTATTCTCGCCTAAGGCAGCCATTTGATCGGTAACAGTAGTATTTATCGAACGGACGAGTCCCATAGCTACTATAATTGCAAATACACCGATAGATATACTTAGCAGCGTCAATCCTGCCCGAAGTTTATTGACTCTTATTGAATCAATAGCAATTATTATACTTTCAAATAAATTCATGTTCAATTATTCCTATTCTGACCTTAATGCTTCGACAGGGTCAAGATTTGCTGCCCTGATTGCCGGTATCAATCCGGCTAAAATACCAACAATTAATGATACAATCGAGGCTATCAACAGCAATTCGAGTGGGAGATAAGGTGTTAGAAATTCAGCTTGTGGAACAAATTTAGGTAATATTGTAGCAACTGCAAATGCTATAATCGAACAAAATATTAAGGAAATAAAAGCACCCATCAAACAAAGTGAGGAAGCCTCAGAAATCACCTGAAACAGAATGGAGCGTTTTTTGGCTCCGATTGCTTTTCTTATTCCGATTTCTTTTGTCCTTTCTGCAACAGATACGAACATTATGTTCATTATACCTATGATACCTACGAGAAAAGACAAGACTGTCATTCCAATACCAACTCCCCAAACATATAATTTTATAATAGCTGTTTGTTCTTCAAAGGCTTTTGTTTCATTAATAGAAAAATCGTCTTCTTCATACGGTTGCAAATTCCTTATAGTACGCATGATTCCGCGTGATTCAGCCCTAACTTCGTCTAATCTTTCCTCAGAGCCGGCTTTTACGCCAATAGAAATGCTGCGGTTTATTTTGCCGAAGACCTTAATAAAAGAACCTATAGGCATGAATGCCTGATTGTCAATAAAGTCAAGAAAACTTGTTCCTTGTTTCTTAATTACACCAATAATTGTGAAGTGATGTCCCTGAATTTTAATAGTTTTGCCGATAGCGTCGCCATTAGGGAAAATTGTTTCGGCAACTTTACTTCCGATTACAACAACATTAGCTTTGGTGTCTTCCTCAAATTTTGTGAAATGCCTGCCAATGCTTGTTTCACCGGCAGGAGTTAAGCCATGGTGGAATGTAGTGCCGAGTATAGAAATACCATTGTAATTATTAGAGCCGTATTTTATGCTACCCCCCCAATCACGAGCGGACGGAAAGACGATTTCAGCAGATTGGATTAAATTTTGAAAATCTTCAATCTGCTCAAGTGAAATATTTTTCCTGTTACGAATTTCTTTCCAGTTTTTTCCACCAGCCCAATCCCACTTATCAATATAGATCATGTCCACGCCTATAATTTTGAAAGTGTCGTCCATAGCAGATTGTAATCCCGAAAGCACCCATCCCATAAGAATTACGGTTGAAATACCTATAAGCACTCCAAGTGAAGCAAGGATAGATCTTACTTTATTGGATCTCATCGAATCCATGGCAAGCATTATATTTTCACCTATCTCGGAGATTTTCATTTCAATCCTTTAATTAGTATTATAGCGAACCTGATTGGGGTTTATATTGTCACTTTCAATCAGTCCGTCTCTGAGTCTGATGATTCTATTGGCATGAAGTGCAATATCCTCTTCATGAGTAACAAGAATGATAGTATTTCCACGTTTCCATAAATCATTAAACAGAATCATGATTTCCTCACCTGTTTTCGAGTCAAGGTTGCCTGTCGGCTCATCTGCAAGAATGATTGAAGGATTAGTTACGAGAGCTCTTGCAATAGCAACTCTCTGTCTTTGTCCGCCGGATAGTTCATTGGGCTTATGACCTGTCCTGTCGCCTAATCCGACATCTACAAGGGTTTTTTTAGCTTGTTCATATCTCTGACTCTTTGAAGCACCGGCATATACTAAGGGAAGCTCCACGTTTTTTGCAGCCGAAGCACGCGGTAACAGATTAAATGTTTGGAGCACAAATCCAATTTGTTTGTTCCTAATTTCTGCCAAATCATTGTCGTCCATTGACGAAACATCTTCACCGGTAAAATAGTAGTGTCCGCTTGTTGGTGTATCAAGACAGCCGAGTATATTCATAAGCGTGGATTTACCTGAACCCGACGGACCCATGATTGCAACATATTCGTTTTTACAAATTTCCAAAGTTACATCACGAAGGGCAAATACTTTTTCGGCGCCCATATCATAGATTTTGGCAATATTTTTAATGTCAATTATTACATTTTCTTTATTCATTTCATTTTCTTATTTATTAGGCTGAAATTTTTTGAGACTTAATGTATCAATAACGATTTTTGAGCCATCTTGCAAATCCTTGCTGACAGCTAAATATGAACCTGAAATAATCTCATCGTTTTCTTCCAAACCGGAGCGAATCTCGATGAACCCCTTATCGCTGATGCCGGTTTCAACTTTAACCATCTTTGCAGACTTACCATTATTAAGGAATACAACAGATTGAGGTTTTGCTTTCATTTGCTTATCGTCTTCAATTTGCTTTCCACCCGGACCGGGTGCGGCATCTCTGGCAACATCCGGTGAGCGGTCAATCATTTCGTCTCTTACTGTCACTGCTTGCAACGGTATTGCTATAACATCATAACGAGTTTCGGTGTTAATATCAACATTACAGCTCATGCCGGGTCTTAATCTGTGGTCTTTATCAATCAATCTGATTTTGACTTCAAAATTAATTACCTGATCTTGGGTACCAAGCTGACTTTGCTTAGCGGAATGACCTATTTCGATGACAGAACCTAAGATTTTCGAATCCGGAATAGCATCAATTTCAATATAACTCGTATCACCTTTTTTCACCAGAACTATGTCATTTTCATCTACATCAACAACAGCGTTCATTATAGATAAATCCGAGACACGCATAAGCTCCGTACCAGCCATCATACCTGTACCTACAACCTTTTCACCTGCTTCTACCGACAGCATGGTGATGACTCCGTCAACAGGGGAGAAGATTGAGGCACGGTCTTTCTCACTTTCTATCTGGCTTAATTGTGCTAAGGATTGTTGATAACGGGACAGAGCAGCTTGATAAGAACTAACGGCTCTTGAAGCGGTTGCTTTGGCGGCGTCGAATTCCTGTTTTGAAATAAATTCTTTTTTATAAAGCTCGGCAATACGGTTCAAATCTGCTTCGGCTCTCACTTTTTCTGCTTCAGTGATGCTAATGTCCATTTTTGCAGCATCGGAAGCAGCTTTCATTTGTTTCAATTGTGGTTCGATTAGGTCAGGTTTAATACGTACCAATAATTGACCTTGTTTTACAGTATCACCTTCTTTAACACCGAGGAAGATAATTTCCCCGGAAACTTGTGAACTGATTTTGACTTCGGTCTCGGGCTGGATTTTTCCTATAGCCGAAACAGTTTGAGTGATATCTTTGCGGGAGATTTTCGTGGTGGTAACCTTAATGACTCCGTTATTTCCGCCTGTAAGCTGACTGACAATACCTATGACTGCAATAAGTATGACAATAATTGCAATCCACATACCAATTCTTTTTTTCTTCTTTGCCATTTTTATTATTAATCCTGGTTATTGATTGTTATTTTCAATTAATTCATTGTTGTAATATACTGCCGTTGCAGACAACATATCATGGAAAGCTTGCTTATTGTTCGACATTGTAAATAAAAATCCGATATAAACAATAAACTGCAACAAATCACCTGCAAATTCCAAATAAATTGTTGAAAAGAAATAGATTATCAGACTGATGATAGTACCGATATTTTTAATTATATATCTTACAAGCAGTTTGGGAAATGTTGCCGGATAACGGTTGACGTCTCCAATTCTCAAGCTGAGGACCATCTTGCCGAGACTCGCACCGACAAATAATTCACTTGAAAAATAAAGTAGATGTATAGTTGATGTTATTGGAATAGTTTTTAGAACAGTATCTACAAGTTGGGAATCATCAAGTGATTTCATGAACAGTAAAGTCGCGTCAACTAACTCATTCATTTGGCCCGTGGCAAATAATGCTATGGTCAACAATAAGATAAGAATAAGCATATCAATCAGATATGCTGCGAGTCGTCGCAGAAATCCGACACGGTATTCATTCGGGTCCGGTTCCTGAATATAGTTCGGAACATAATCCGAATAGTTTCTTTGATTTATTTCGCCTGACATTGTATTACTCCTATTTGAAATTACCTGTTGCAAACTCAATTTCCCGCATGGCACCGAGCAAGCTGTATATCGCAGTCGTACGGTTTATCTGTGAGGTTATGTATTGCATATTTGCCAATGTATAATCTGTGATTGTTGCTGCACCTTGTCTAAATCGCTCGGAAACAGCTTCGAAATTTTTCTCGGCTGCCATTAAAGCTCTTCCTGATATTTCATATTGTTTTTCAGCAGATTCAAGATTCAGAACAGCATTTTGAACAGCCTGACGAATAGAAAGTTCAATTCGTTGTTTTTGCAACTCGGCTTGACTTACTTGTAATTGAGCATTCTGTATCTGCATATTTGTTCTGAAATTATCAAATACGGGTATCGCTAAATTAATCCCTGCAAAAGCTCTACCGAATTCGGAGAAGCTGGCGAATTCGAAATGATTCCAGCGCCATCCACCGTTTGCACTTAGCTGTGGCATATATCCGGCGTTTGCCATTATTACCTGAGATTTGGCTGCTTCGAGGGCTGCATCGGCTGATTTATAATCACTTCTGTTTTGTATTGCTGAATTTACTGCTGACTGCATGGTTCCAAGTCTTCTTTTGAAAGATTCTATCTCATTTACCGATAAACTGTTGGGAAGACTTGATTCAAGAAATTCCACTTCGTTGTCGGGTGCTAAGCCCATAGTGGAAAGCAATGTTGATTTTGATATGTTCAAACGGTTTTCGGCTTCTACTATTTCGACTTCTCTGTTACCTAGTTCGGCTTCCTGTGAATAAACAGAATTAATAGGTATGAATCCGCTTTCGTATTGTGCTTGAATTCTTTCTAATTCCTTTTTCCCTTGGTTATAATTCTCTCGACGTATCTTTACGAGTTGTGAATTTCTAATTACATCAATATATTGAAGATACACGTTAAAGCGTACTTGTTGTATTGTCTGGTCGAGATTTAGTTGTGAGGAGTTCAATTGGCTTTGTGCTCTCGAGTAATTGGCTTCTCTCGAAAATCCGTCAAATATACTGATACCAGCACTTGCGTTCATGAAATAAGAATTCGGATTTGTACCGGGTGTTTCGATGATAACACCACCTACGTTTACTGACCTCTGACCTTCGGGATTCAAAATTCTCTGATATCCCATGTTGAAATCTATCTGTGGAAGATACGCTCCAAAAGCCTGTGTAATATCGGCTACCGATACTTTGGTTTGCGCTTCTCCGAGTATAACATCAAAATTTTTCTTTGTTGCTATGTCAAGGCAATCTTTCAAACTGTATGTCTTGTTGATGCCTTGTTGTGCGAAAATATTTACGCTGCTAAAAATTAAAATTAATAATAATAATTTATTCATCTTCTTTCCTGTCTAAAACAAGTCTCACATTGCTATTACGAGTGTCTCGCAATAAAGGTTGCAAATTTTTTATATATCAATACAAAGTGATGACGAATTTTTCATAAGTTAATTTGTTGTAAGCTTCAGATGTTGATTTTTATTCTACGTTTGCATTTAATCCTAATTATTAAATCGGTCTTCAAAATTACATTACCGGAACTCAACTAAATCTCTTTTAAAATGTTCTTTTGCATGGAATTACATTTTGTCAAGTTTAAGTATGATTTGAAAAAAAAATCTAATTCAGGTTTTTACTGTTTTTTTTTGGATATTCTAAATCTTTTATTTATTTTGAAAAATTGAAATTTGTAAATGTGTTAATACTTTTTTTGTAACTTATTAGTAATTTAAAAGATTATGCAGATATATCAGCATGAATGTTCAATATAAAAAATGAAGTGCATTTTTTAAAAGAAATTTTATGTAAAGTTAGGAGTAATCATGAAAACATATCTTCTTCATTTGACTAAAATATCAATTTTAGTCCTAATAATATCAGCTTCAATGCCATCCCAAATAATGTCGAAGTGGGTAAGCACCAAGGCTGAAAAAAGAGTAGCCGTGCTCGAAGAGTTTACAGGTGTACGGTGTCAATATTGTCCGGATGGACATCGAATAGCTAATGAACTTAAAAATTCATACCCCGGCAAAGTGATTTCGATTAACATTCATGCAGGAGTTTATGCCAATCCCGGTAGCGGTGACCTTGATCTGAGGACTCAAGTAAGTACTGATGTAGATGCTGCTGCTAAAGTCAGTGGTTATCCGGCCGGCTCTGTCAGCAGGAGTACTAATCCCTGGGCTGTCAGTAGATCTTCTTGGGCAGGAATGGTTACTAATATAATCTCTCAAAATTCACCGGTGAACATTGCCGTTCGAGCTGTATATGACGAAAGCTTGCAGAAAATCAAAACAGATGTTGAAGTGTATTATACCGGCGACCCGGTTCCGGGAGATAAGATTCAGGTTTATTTACTGCAAGACAGTATCTTAGGTAATCAAATCGGTGGCTCGAGTTTATATCCGACAAATTTCAAAGACGGCAAATATATACATAATCATGCTTTGAGAATGTCCCTGACAGGAAATTCCTGGGGGATTCCTGTCATGAATGCAGAAAAAGGTAAAATTCTTAAATCTACTTTCATCAGTGACATCCCTGCTATGATTGGTAATGTAGCGACAAATCCATCTCAATTCAAAGTAGTAGCTTTTGTAGTGCAGTCTGACAATAATAACATATATACAGGTGATGAGCATAAAGTAGAAATTTCTTCTATTGACCCCTCTAAACTTGTGGATATAGGTTTGACAGATAAGACAATTTACCCCACTTCGAGAAAGGCAGCACCGATTCATCCACGAGTCGAAGTATATAATAACTCCGACAAAACTATTACAGGTTTCACCTTGCAGTTAGATTTTAATGGAGAAATCATCTTGAACCGATTCGAGGGAACTCTTGAAGGCGGTGGCAAAACACTTATAGAATGGGACGAAATAAATCCGAAAGGAGGTGCTAACACAATCAACATAAAAGGTATATATGATATATCTCCGGAAGCATACGATATTACAAGTAATCCGATAAACAGCGCCATCAGAAAATTTGTTGTTTTTAACGAAAAAGCCTTTACTAATACCACCGTCGGATTCGATGGTTCTTATCAAGATTATGTATATCTTGATGATGAACAGAACAAATATTTCTATATGCAGAATTCATCCAATCCTCTGCTTGGTGCAAATGGAACCTCAGGTGCTATGTGGTATGTACTGGATGCGAGCCAAATCGGACAAATAATGGGTAAAGCCGGATATATTATGTTAGGTGAGTGTGATTTGAGGACTGCAAGCTCTGCTAAGCTCAGTTATTACTGGGCTTACAGCGATGGTAACAAATCCGGTACCGCCCCGACAATCAGAGTGGAAGCCTCACTGGACTACGGTGATACCTGGTCGGTAATTCATACTACGGAGTGTACGCAAACAGGTACTGTGCAAGCCGGATTAGCATGGTATTTACCTAAACAAGGAGAATACAAAAATGTTGAGGTTGACCTTGCCGACTATCTTAAAAAAGGCATTCTGTTGAGGGTTGCCGGAATACCGGGTACTACAGGAAATTCTCTTTGGATTGATGAGATTTCAGTTGTTACCGAATCTATAGCAGAAGGTCCAAAAGTCAGTGTTAGTACAAAATTGATGGACTTCGGTGCTGTTGACGTTGACAAAGACAAAGATATGAAACTGATTATTACAAATAGCGGTGACGAAGATCTTACTTTTTATAGTGCTTTGGTTACAGGCAAAGACAGACTCTTGTTTGAAATCACTGCGGGTAATGAGTTTGCAACCATTAATCCGGGAGAGACACATGAAGTAACCGTTAAGTATTCTCCTAAGTCAGACCTTTCTCATGCAGCTGTCTTAACAATATCTACTAACGGTAAGAATGAAGCGAGTACTGAAATAGCTCTTCGCGGTAAGGGTAATCCCGTCGGAAATGTTCCTTACGGTGAAACTTCCGACGGTTCCATGACTATTGCTATGGTTCCAAATCCGGTTTACGGAAGTTCAAATTTTGTATATACTGTGAACAATTCCGTTAACTCAAATGTAAAAATCGTTGTAGTGGACATAAGCGGAAAAGTTGTGAGTGAGCTTGTTAATGGCAGCATTCCCGGCGGCGAATATTCTATGAATTTCTCTGCGGAATATCTTCCGGCAGGATTATATTACGTTTATGCAGAATCTGACGGAAAAAAAGCCGGATTACCTATAATTATAACTAAATAATTTATTTTGTTCTGCGTTACATAATCAGTCGGATTTATCTAATTTCGACTGATTATGTAATTTGTTATATTAGAAATAACTTAGGATATTTTCCGAGCATGCTTTGCAGTTCAATTGTTACCGCGTATGTTTATGTAGAATTAATTCTCAAACAAGTGGAATGTATAATAACAATAAATTCCACGTCGAGAATAAAATATGCTTGAACGGAATGTGTCTTAAAAAAGTACAAAAATGAAAGTATAATTTATTTAATGTTAGGAGTGATAAAATGAAAAGTAAATTTTTACCGATTTTAGCGGCTTTATTGCTGTCAGCTCTTCTTATGCTGCCACAAAATGCTTTTGCTCAAAAAAAATACTATGTGATTTTTGACAATTTCGAAGATCAGATTGGTAATGACGGAGTAGAAATCACAAACCTGTTTGATCTATGCTATTGGGACCATCTTCGTGAGCACATGACTTTAGGCAGATATGCAGAGAAGAAACCTTTTAGTGTTGCCTCATTGGCACAGAGAGACGTGACTGAGTATGATGTTGCTATATTTGTTCTTGGTACACAACATCACCTTGGTTCAATGATGGATGGCATTAAAGTGCTTGACAAAGTAAAACAAATGCTTGCCGCTAATAAAGGTGTGATTATTATTGGTTCTAATGTGATACCGGCGGCTTTCGCTGGTGACAATGAAGCGAAGGCATGGCTGGAAGAGTGGTTAGGAGTCACAGAACCAAGTGTATTGAGTTTAGAGCATGGTGGTACTATATACGGATTTAGAGCTGACGGGGTTGAAGGAGACCCTATATCAAGAGGTTACAAAAAACAATGCAATAGAGAATATTCAGAAAATAACCCTGAATTAAGAGGACCGGTTCGTTATTACAACGGTATTTCATTTTTTAAAGTTGATGGCGGTAAAAATGCTGTTGCTTTTGACTATATAAAGGAAGCATTAGACCAGGATGTTAACGAAGGTTGGGTTACAGGTGTACGAGCCGAGTATGGAAGAGCAAGAGTTGCTCTATGGACAACAAATTTTGACATTGCTTCAACATATCATACACATCATTTCTACAATTCAATGACATGGGCAATTAATTGGATGACCAGGGATGTACCACATCCGGAAGGCTTCCTTGCTGCTGAGGATGAAACAATTGATTTTGGTATTATTGACCCGAATCAACACGGATATATGACTGCTGTTTTACAAAACAATGGCAGAGAAAAATTTGACATAAGCAGCTTCAACATAGCCGGTGATGAACCTGAAGGTTCTTTCAGAATAATGGAAGGCGGTGAGCCAATTACTATGATGCCCGGTGATATACACATTCTTAACCTAAGATTTTCACCTACGGAACAAAGAGAATATGCCGACTATCTTACTATTGAATCTAATGCTTACAACGGTACAATCGAACTTCAACTCTTGGGACAAGGCGGCGATCAGGTATTCAATGGTCCGCGTCTCGAATTGTCCGAGCTGCCGATAGATTTTGGAACTGTTCCTTATGGATTATATGTTGATAAAAATATTCCGATTTCCAACATCGGCAATATTGCAATGGTGGTTGGAACTATTACTTTAGAAGATGATGCTGATGGTCGTTTTACATTCCCCGAAACAGTCAAAGTTCCAATAACAGTACCTGCTGGAGAGAAACAATATATTAGAGTAAGATTTACTTCCTTTGATGAAGAAGCTGGCTCTTTTACCGGTAAGCTGAAGGTAACATCCAATGCACTAAATAACGGAGGCGAGGGAGAAGTTGATTTTAAGGCTAAAACAACCGGTGTTACCGCCGATAAAAAAGTCTCTTTGTCAGAAGTATCTTTGGATTTCGGCGAAATTGACATAAATACCAGCTCCGAAAAAACATTGACAATTACTAACATCGGAAGCACTAATCTGACGATTTTCAGTGTAACATTCGATAAGGCTTCAGGCGGGGAAAATATTGCTCAATTCAAATTCCTTGACGGTACAGAGAAGAACATACCGCAGATTGAACCCGGCGAATCACACGACATCAAAATTCAATTTGCACCGGAGAATCCTAAAGATTATGCCGTATTGATTAAGATGCTTACTAATGACAATGCTGTCAACGGAGGAGTTGTTGAAGTACCCCTGTCAGGTAAAGGGCATGATCCTGCTTCGGTAAAAGAACCTTTTGCCGAAATCAAAGACCTGTCTGTTAGAATAAGTCCAAATCCATTGTTTGAAAATGGCACAATTGAACTCAATGTTCAAAAAGCAGGCAACATCGAAATGTATGTTGTAGATTACAACGGCAAAAGAATTCTTGACGTGTACAATGCTTATACGAGCGAAGGACTGCTGATGAAAGAACTGAATTCTGCTAATATTTCATCAGGTATGTATTTCCTCAATGTTAATTATAATGGTCAAATCTTGAATGTACCTTTTGTAGTTTCAAGATAAATTTAAACGATGACCAATATTATCAAAACAGCCTCATTATAAAATGGGGCTGTTTTTTTTTGTATCAAAGTTGTTTGTTCAGAGTAACAAAATATTCGAGTGTACTGTCAACAAGCGTAAAGTATATAAATACACGCCCATCAATCTTCATTTTGTCCTCACTAAGAACTCCCGTGAAATGATTGCTCGTGTCATTAACGAATTTGACAGATAAATCGGGATAAGCATAAACACCCTCAACTGAGGTTTTTCTTCTCTTGGCCTCAGATTCTCTTATGTTTTGTGAATATCTGATGAGAACACCGGACAAATCGCCGGTACCGCTTATTTTGCCGTTCTTTTCACTGATTGTACAAGAATAGCTGATGGAATCTGTCTCTGTATAGAACTCGCCATACCAAGTACCGGTTAAATCCGATGAAGGATTATTGGTTGAATTATCATCAGAGCAAGATGAAATAATTACAAGCGCCAAAAACAATATTATAAATCTGTAAATCATAACATACCTTAAAGTAATTTAAAAAATACTATCCATTCTTTCGGGAAATTGCTCGATTAATTGATTCTATCATGTCATTAGCCGATTTATCCCAACTGAACTGTTTTGCCCATTCAACTGAACCCGTACAAAGCTCATCAAAATATGCAGAATTATCCAGAACACTCTTAATTTTTTCAGCCAAATCGTTAATATTTCCATATTCGTAGAGGAGACCGGATTTGCCGACCGATACGGAGTCCTTCAATCCGGGCACATTAGCGGAAATAACTGGAGTACCGCAAGCGTTGGCTTCGATATTTGTAATTCCCCATCCTTCCTTCATTGAAGTATTTACTACAAGATGGGAGCGTGATAAGAGCATTGATTTATCTTCTTCACTCACAAATCCGTGAAATATCACAGACTTTTCAATCCCAAGATCAACAGATAATTTGTCCAGATAATCTTTGAAATCGCCTCTGCCAATAATTTCAAGTCGAGCCTCCGGAAATTTCTGTTTAATAATAGCAAAAGCCCTAAATAAATGATCAACAGATTTGTATTTTTTGAGTCTTCCGAAATAAGTTATTACAGGTTCTGCATTCTTTTTCGATACACACATAGGGAAATTCTCCTGACTTATTGCATTGGAGACAATACTGAAATTATTTTTGCTGAATCCTCTATCAATAAATTCATCTAATGTGCTTTGTGAAACTACGGCAAATTGTGTGTTTTTGTAAATTATATCTACTAACATTTCCGAAAGATAAACGTAAGAACCACCTATTAATCCTGCTTCACGGAAAATACTTGTTCCGAAAAAATGATGGCTGACAGCAAGCAATGGTTCTGTGACATACAAAGGAGTGAAAAAAGGGATTTTGTTAATATCGTCAATAACGATGTCGTAATTATGACGCGATGAAAATTCTTTGTAAAGACTATATACATGATAATTAAAAAGATTTCTGCTGCCTCTCCTGAAAATTTGTAAACCGTCAACGATTTCTTCTTTTGGCAGCTCTTCATGACTACATGACAATAATGTAATTTCATGACCTTTGTCGGCAATTCTGCTGAATATTTCATGCAGATGTACTTCAGCTCCACCACCAAATGGGTTTTTAATATCCTGCCAGTTCAACAATAATATTTTCAAATCATTCCTCATATTGAGTTGGACTTTCAAATCATAATTTGATAGATTTATATTAATTAAGCTTGATTATGAATAATAATTTTGCCATAGCTCATATCAGCAAAGATTTAGAACAAAACAATAATCTGCCGATTGAACAATATTGAATACATAATATTAATTATCAAATCCTTACAAAAATAAGCATATCATTAGTTATTTTTACAATTATTTTCAAAACTCAATTTTTTTTTAGATTTTTGTTCTTTGTACAAGACCATAATTCCAAAATATCATGAAAATATCGGTGATACAATTTCAGCCGGAATTCGGCAATATTGAAGACAATACAAGTAAAATTCGCTCATACTGCGAAAACCTTGACGGCGACATATTGTTATTTCCTGAGTTGGCATTTACGGGATATGATTTTAGATCTCGTGAAGAAGCGCTTGAATATGCGGACGAAATGGGGAAGGGGAAATTAGCCGAACTACAAGAAATTTCAAGCAGAAGAGACAAAATAATTTGTACGGGATTTATTGAAAAAGATGGTGATAAACTTTATAATGCCGCAGCTTTGATAATGCCGGACAAATCTAAATCGGACTCCTATCGGAAAGTACATCTGTTTTTCAGAGAAAGATTCATTTTTGATGAATCTGAAAAAGGATATTTCGTAACCACATCAAACGATAAAGACATTAACATCGGTACTATGATATGTTACGACTGGCGATTCCCTGAAGCTGCTCGTACACTTGCTTTGAAAGGAGCAGATTTGATACTGTGTCCATCAAATTTAGTGACAAAAGTCTGGCATATATCAACGCCTTCACGTGCATTGGAAAATAAAGTATATTTTGCGGTTTCGAACAGAACAGGCATTGAAAATCGAAACGGAAGTAAACTTGTTTTCAACGGCGGTTCGCTTATACATTCATTTGACGGAAGTACCATGGCAAAAGCAGGTTTTGATACCGAGGAAGTAATAGAAGCTGAGATTCAACCCCAACAAACACGCAATAAATCATTTAATGAGTTCAATGATATTTTTACTGACAGAAGACCGAAACATTATAAACAATAGATGAAACAAGCATTATTAAATATTGAAAATATAGGTAAAACCTATATGGCGGATACAAAGAGAGAAACAGTTGCTTTGGATGAAGTAAGTTTTTCTTTGTACAGTAACGAAATCACCGGTTTGATAGGTCCTAACGGGGCGGGTAAGACCACCTTAATCCGAATTTTGATGGGCTTTGAAATACCGGATAATGGAACAATATCATTTCTGAATAAATCTACTATTGATTTGTCCATTCGAGATTCTATAGGCTATCAGTCGGATTTGCAGTTCAGAAGTAAGTCCATTGAACTGTATTCTTACATGAAGATTCATTCTGACTTATACGGAATAGAAGAAGCTGATTCAGTCATTAATGAACTCTTGAATTCTTTTGGTTTAAGTGGAGCAAAATATAAACGCTTATCCGAATTATCCAAAGGAATGAGACAAAAGCTTGAATTAGCCGCCACTTTTCTGAATAAACCGAAATTAGTAATTCTCGATGAGCCTACCGCGGCTCTTGATCCACCGTCAGTATTTGAACTGCGGGATTATCTGTATAAGTATAAAATGTCCGGTGGTACGGTTTTGTTCAGCTCACATCACCTGACCGAAGTTGAAAAAATTTGTGACAGAGTGATTTTCATTGATAATGGAAAAATCCTCAGAGATTATTATGTATCTGAGACCGAGCCCGGATTCCTCGAAGAAGCGTTCAGAAAATATGAAAGTGAGAGGAAATTTCTATGAAATCAAAGTTAAATATGCTGATAAAAATTGAATTATTCAGGGTTTGGACAAAAAAGACAATTATTGTTACCGTGGCATTAACATTGGCTGCAATAATTATATCCATATTACCGGCTTGGTTAGGCTTGATACCTGATTTTAAAGATGTAACAGTTGATTTCAGTCAGACCTTAGTTGACATATTGAAGGTTTTAGTACCATTCTCGGTATTCTACTTTGCCTCGGCGATTATCTCCGAAGATATTAAAAATCATTGGATTAGAACCATACTTACACATGCTGTATCAAAACAGGATTTATATATATCCAAAATTGTCAGTACCGGTTTATCGGTATTTATAATCATGCTTTGTCTGGGCGTATTGCCGCTTGCAGTCTTCGATGTCTCGGTTCCTGCAATTGATTTCAATTATGAATTCACAGGAATAGTTCTTGTATTAGTCCTGCTCTTTCTCGAGGGTCTGATGTTTATATCAATTTCAGCATGGTTCTCATGTTTTGCAGGCGGCTTCATGAATGTATTTTTACTTGGTTGTTGGTTATTCCTTGATAATGTTGTGATACGTGGAGTATTGCAAATATGGCTGCAAAACAACACAGCCGGAAGCTTGATTAGCGACTTCTTCTTCCCATCAGGGTTCGGAGAAGCCGCTATTGCCGCTGGAAATTCAGGGGGCATGGTTTGGGAGTTCTCTGCATGGGGATTTGCAGCTTTGGCACTATTTCTGACATTGGGCTTAATACATTTTAACCGTATTAATATAGACATAAATTCGGATTAGACATGCAGCAAACATCAAATACATACAGTAAATATACAGGTGTCGCATTTGTAATTTTCATCACTGTTGCACTTGTCAACTTCTTTTTTCCGTCAAAAGGAAACGTAAATTGGATGGATTATAAGGAAGCTCTTGAAAAAGCAATATCTGTTAGCAAGCCATTATTGATTTTTCCTATGCAGAAATATTCCGGAAGAACTAAATTAGCTGAAAATTCAATCTTTTCCAATGATTCTGTTGTGAGTTTTATTCAATCAGAATTCATTGCAACATCGCTTGATTTGGACAAGGCAAATGAAAAGACAATAGCAAATACAAAGTATAAGACAAATAATCCCAACTTTTCAATTGTTGCCGATAAATTTGGCAGAGGAGTGGCTTA
Source organism: Kapaibacterium sp. (SeqCode) (assembly GCA_041677745.1). Lineage (GTDB taxonomy): Bacteria > Bacteroidota > Ignavibacteria > Kapaibacteriales > UBA2268 > JANJTB01. The sequence goes on along the minus strand of JBAYPL010000004.1, from coordinate 9,789 downwards.
TTTGGATAATTCTTGGTCTTCTTCTGTTTTTATGGAATTCGCTCGTAGAATATTGAATTTCAAGACTATGATGTTCCTAAACTTTGATGATGCCAAATATCAATCACAATTACAAAGTAAGCCGACATTAATCTTTGTTTCAAATTCATTTACTCAAAATATTGATATAAACGAACACTTGAAAGACGAGGATTTATTCAAAGCAATAGACACTTACTTTATTCCCACTCTTGTTATGATGTATGAGGAATGGGACAAAACACTCGTCAAGGATGTAATACCTATTGACAATACCGAACAAATTAGTATTGGAGTTTCATCACAAAACGGATTCAAATTTACAAAAAGTGCAGAAGCCAGAATTATAATTACTTCCGACAAAGACAGCGTACTCAAAACATTTATAATCGGAAATGATACCGAAGAAATAAAATCAGCAATTAAAGAATTTACAAAGAAATAAATAATATATTATATGTTTAAAAGCGTAAAGAGAATTCATTTTGTAGGCATTGGCGGGATTGGAATGAGTGCCATAGCCGAAATACTGATAAATCAAGGATTTGAAGTAAGTGGTTCAGATTTGAATCCATCTGCAAATACTGACTATTTACTGGGCAAAGGTGCTAAAATTATGTTTGGACACAGGCTTGAAAACATTGGCGACGCACAAGTGATTGTATATTCGAGTGCCGTTAATCCTGAAGAGAATCCCGAAACCATGCAAGCACTTGAGTCCGGCATACCTATCATACGCCGTGCAGAAATGCTTGCAGAAGTAACAAGATTGAACTACTGCATTGCAATCTCGGGAACACATGGCAAGACTACAACAACCTCAATGTTTGGACTGATTTTGATAAAAGCAGGTTATGACCCCACGGTAATCGTCGGTGGCAGACTGGCTGATTTTGGCGGAACAAACTCAAGACTCGGTAAAGGTAATTGGACTATCGTTGAAGCAGATGAGTATGATCGTTCATTTCTACAACTTCTACCTACAGTAGCTGTTATCAATAATATTGAGCTCGAACACCTTGATATTTATCGTGATTTTGAAGATATTAAAGACACCTTCGCTGAATTTGCCGGAAAAGTACCTTTTTACGGACTTGTCGCCTTAGGTATTGATGATGCAGGAGTGCGAGCTGTAGCCGGAAGAATCAACAAACAGACGGTAACATTTGGAATCAGTGATGATGCCGACTACTCAGCTCTAAATATCGAAACCAACAGTACCGGAATCTCTGCAGATGTCACTGAATATGGTAATAAGATTGGTAGAATAAATCTAAAAACTCCGGGAATTCATAATCTTAAAAATGCCTTGGCGACTATATCGGTTTCCAGAAAAATGAATATAGATTTCCATATTATCAAATCCGCTCTCGAAGACTTCAAAGGAGTCTATAGACGATTTGATATTAAGGGTGAATTTAACGGTATTCTGGTTATTGACGATTATGCTCATCACCCTACAGAGATAAAAGCCGCACTATCGGCAGCACGTACAGGATGGTCCGACAGGAGAATCGTGGCCGCATTCCAGCCTCATACCTTCACAAGAACGAAAGCTATGTGGGAGGATTTTGCCAATTCATTCAATGATGCCGATCATGTAATTATAACAGAAATTTATCCGGCGAGAGAAAAACCTATCAGTGGTGTTTCCGGCAGGATGATTTATGACGAAATGAAAAATAAATCAGAATCGAAAGTACACTATATCCCAACAGTACAAGGGGTTATTGACTTTTCTAAAGAATTCCTTCGTGAAGGAGATTTGTTCTTGACCATCGGTGCAGGCAATATTTGTGACGCTTCCGAAAGTTTTCTTACTTAACAATTTTAATCGTTGTTCGTCTATCCGTCAAACCAATTTATATGCAAAAAAAAGTATAGTTTGTGTTTGTCTTGGTTACCCAATTTAGAGAATTTTATGTTTTACAATGGATTATCCGATAAAATGAAATACTTTATCACGTTTGTTGCATTATCATTTATGGCAATAAATGCGCAGTCATTTTCACAAAGTGCGCAAGCCGGTTCAGAAACTGTCGTTGCAGAAATCGGTAATTATAAAATAACGGCTCCCGAACTCGAACGAGCATTCAAGAAAAATATGAGCAGAACAACAGATAATCTGTTTAAAATGTCTAAAGACAGTATCGAAGATTTCTTGGATTTATACATCACTTTCAGACTTAAAGTCATGGATGCCATTGAAAGAGGTTTCTTGAAAGATAGTTCTGTTCTTGCAGAAATAGAACAAAACAGAAGAATTCTTGCTGAATCCTTTTATTACGATAAAATGTTAACCGAGAAGAATGTTAATAGATTTTTGGATATGCGTAAGAAAGAATATCAAGTAGCTGTCATTCTTGCTAATATTAAACAAAATGCAGATATGATTGATACTACCGAAGCATACAGCAAAATCATGAGCTCTCTATATAGAGTCAAGGACGGTGAGGATTTTGCAGAAATTGCAAAAACCCTTTCAGATGATTATGAAACAGGAAAAAATGGTGGCGTAATACCAAATTACATAACATCAGGAAAGGTTCAACGACCTATTGAAGAAGCAATATATTCAACAAAGCCCGGTCAGGTATATCCGAAACCGGTAAAAACACAATACGGATACTTCCTCATCAAGGTACTTGATGAATCAAAAAGGGAACTGGTGAAAGCTCGCCACATACTAATAGCCGTAAATGAAGACAGAGACAGTGCTCAGGCTCATCATAAAGCAGACAGTATCTTAAAACTCCTTAAAAGCGGAAGTGATTTTGCAAGCCTAGCCAAAACAAATTCCGATGATTTGACAACTGCCGTTAACGGTGGCGATATGGGAGGATTCTATTCAAGAGCTACAGGAATGGAAGGAACTAACTTTCCGTTGGTTAATGAATTCGAAGAAACATTGTTCAATCTAAAAAACGGTGAAATGTCCGATATTGTCCATACCAGTTTCGGAGCACATATTATTCTCAGAGAAACATCAAAATCGCCTGATTTCAATAAAGAATCTGAAGATTTAAGAAAGATTTACAAGAGATTGTACTTCAAGTATGACCAGAAAGAATTACTTGATTCATTGAAAAAAGTATATAAATTCAAACTATATGAAGATGTACTCTTCCAATTTACTTCATTCCTCGATACAAATGCTACAAATTTAGCCGATAATTGGGATGCAGATGTTGCCGATCGAGTGAAAAATAACGTTATTTACGAAATCAATGGAAAGCAAGTCAAGGTCAGCGAGCTGATAAAAATTATGAATGAAGATGTGAAACTACGCGGAGCGAATCTTAATCCTTCAGGTATAGTCGCTCTTATCAACTCACTTGCAGAGTCTGTTGCCTTCGATGAAGCAACAAAAAATCTTGAAGTTGATTATCCTGATTTCGATGCTCTGATGAGTGAATTTCGTGACGGTATCTTGCTCTTCAAAGTCGAAGCAATGGAAGTCTGGGACAAAATGAAATTTGATTCTGCTCTTGCTCGCACATATTACGACTCTACTAAATCAAAATATATCACTGATGATGCTTACGATGTATCCGAAATTTACTTCATGGACAAAAATACAGCAGATTCTGTTTATAATCGTATTGTCGCAGGTGAAGATTTCGACATTATTGCTGCAAATGAAACTCAAAGATCGGGCTTTCGTGAAAAGAAAGGACATTGGGGTCATGTAAATGTAAAAACTAATTCTCTTGCAAGAAGAGCAAAAGATACGGGTGCAAAAAAAGGTCAAATTCTTGAGCCTTTCAAGAATGAACCGGGTTATTCAATCGTTAAAGTTAATGATTATTTCCCTCCGAGACCTAAAACATTTGAAGAAGCCATCCCTGATTTTTCCCCGCAATATCAGGAGATATTGCAAAGTAAATTATCAAAACAATGGATTGATTCTATTAAAAAGAAATTTCCTATAAAAATTCATGAAAAAGAATTAAACAAGTTAATAAGCGAGAAAAAATAAAATGAAGTTATCTGCTTTAACTTTACTGTTACTTCTATGTTTTTCGGCATCATACGCCTTGCAAACTGAGCCTCGTGAGGGTGCCAGCTTGGACAGAGTACTTGCTGTGGTCGGTGATGAAATTATCATGCAGTCAGATGTTGACGGTCAGTTGTATTTTATGACTCAGTATGACCCGACAATTGATGTTAACGATGAAAATGCAAAAAAGAAAATTCTTGAGAGTATGATTGACAATCTGCTACTTGTCAATAAGGCAAAATTGGATTCTGTCACGATTTCTGAAGAAGAGGTCAATCAAAGAATGGAGATGCACCTTCAATCCGAAATTCAGAGATTCGGTTCCGAAAAAAGAGTTGAGCAGGTGTATGGCATGTCGTTACCTCGAATTAAAAATGATATAAAAGAAAAAGTCAGACAAAATTTATTAGTTATGACTTTAACTCAGACTAAGTTCGCAGATATCAAGGTAACTCAGAAGGAAGTAGAGGAATTTTTTAACAGTAAAAAGGATTCCATGCCTCAGTTGCCTCCTTCAATTGAACTCTATCATATTGTCAAGAAGGTAAAGCCGAGTGTTGACCAGAAGAAGGCTGCCTACGATTTGGCTAAGTTGGTCAGGGATTCTATACTTAGCGGCGGAAGTTTCTCGGATTTTGCAAAACGATACAGTTCCGACCCGGGGACAGCAGCATCAGGCGGTGATTTAGGATGGTTTGACAAAGGTAAGTTATTCCCCGAATTTGAAAAAGCTGCCTTCAACTTATCTACAGGTGAAATATCCATGCCGGTGGAAACACCTTTCGGCTTTCATATTATTCAGACATTAGATAAGAAGCCTGATGCAATCAATACAAAGCATATATTATTTAAGGTTGAACAAGCCGATAAAGATGTCCGGGAGACAATAAATACACTAAAACAAATCAAAGATAGAATAAACAAAGGTGAATCCTTTGAAGCTATGGCTAAAGAATATTCAGATGATAAGGAAACCAAAGGCTTCGGCGGTTTTATTGGAAAGCTACCTTTGTCTGATTTACCGGAAAATGTCAAATCTTTGGTGGACTCAATAGGTGAGGGAGGATTAAGTGAACCGCTCCCTTATAAAAATGACCCCGTAGAACCTTCGTATCATTTAGTTTTTATCAAGAAAATTGTTCCTGAGCATAAAGCTAATATTCAAGATGACTATAAAGAAATTGAATCAATGGCAGTACAATACAAACAACGCAAACTTTATGCTGATTGGTTAGTTCAACTCAGAAAAGAACTTTATTGGGAGATTAAAGACTGATGCTTAAGAAATCCTTGTTGATTTACATTTCCCTTCTGTTATTGATTACTTTAATGTCCTGCAACGATGAAGACAACCCGGAAAATCCCCTTATTATGACTTCATCTTATCCTGTATTTGTAATTATCAGTGAACTGACCGGAGAACATGTTAAAACAGACTATATCGTTCCCACCGGAGCTTCACCACATACATATATGCCCAAGCCGAGTGATGTCAAGAAAGCTTCTTCGGCAGCAGCTTTATTCTATGTAGCCACTAACTTAGACGGTTGGATTACCGATTTCCCGTCTGAAGTAAAGGTCAAGTTAATTGATATGCTGCCGGAAGATGAAATTATATATTTCGACTGCGGGCATGATCATTCCGAAGGTCCGGAAGAACATCACGTACACAAGGAAGAAATTGATCCGCATTTTTGGTTGGATCCTGTATTAGTAAATAAAATTCTGCCACGAATAGTTGAAACTTTGTCTGAAATATTACCTGAATATAGTGAGGAATTTCAACAGAACGCAGATAAATTTTCAACTAAGTTAGAGCAGATTCACCGTGAAACAAAGACAATTTTAGAGAAAGTTGAAGGACAGGAAGTATTCTTACACCATCCCTCATTCAATTATATGCTCGAACGTTACGGATTTTATTATGCGGGAGCAATCGAAGAAAGTCCCGGCAAGGAACCCTCACCGAAATTCATTGCAACACTAATCGCCAAGATAAAACAAAGCGGTGTTAAAGCAATATTCTCTGAACCTCAGTTGAATTCTAAGAATGCTGAAGTGATTGCTCAGGAAGCCGGAGTTAATCTTTATGAACTTAATCCGGTAGGTGATTCGGACAACATGAAGAACTACAGAGATTTACTGGTTAAAAATGCAGAAATCTTCAGGAAAGCTCTTGAATAGTATGGATGTAGCATTAAGGATAGAAAATCTTAATGTAAGCTTCGACAGCTTAAATATTTTAAGAAATATTTCATTTGAAGTACCTGCCGGAGCCTATGTTGCGATTGTAGGACCTAACGGTTCTGGAAAAACTACATTGCTTAAAACTATCCTCGGATTGACAGGAAAATATTCCGGCTCTGTTGCTTTTCCAGACAGTAGCCATGACAATTCAGGGAAAATTGCTTATGTGCCACAAATCAAAACCCTGGACAGGACATTTCCAGCCATAGCTTTGGAACTTGTACTAAGTGGTTTAAAAAAAATATGGTTGGGTACATTCTCAAAAGAAAGTAAAAAACAAGCGATGGAAATGCTGGAACAATTATCAGCAGACAGTCTTGCCTATCGTCAACTGAATAGTCTATCCGGCGGTGAGCTACAAAGAGTCTATTTAGCCAGATGCCTCATAACCAATCCAGCAGTACTCCTACTCGATGAACCTGCAACAGGGATTGATTTAGTTTGTGAAAAAAGTGTCAATTCAATCATTGCACATTATAATAAAATCCATAAAACCACGATAATTATGGTTACTCATGATTGGTCGGCAGCCTATCATCACACTGATTATACACTTTTGCTGAATAAATCACAAATATTTTTCGGTAAATCTTCGAGTGCTTTCAGTGATGCAAATCTCCAACAGACATTTTCGCACTTCGGTCATGACCACGGAATCAAATTCGGTCTAAAAGGAAATGCCGATGCTTGAAGTTTTTTCTCATCCATTCATGCAACGTGCTTTACTTGCAGGAATCCTGATAGGGTTCACTGCCAGCTATTACAGTGTTTTTGTTGTTCAGAGAAGAATAAGTTATATTGGTTCAGGTCTGGCTCATGCAGCATTCGGGGGAGTTGCCTTAGGTTTACTTATGGGTATTGAGCCTTTAATAAGTGCTGTTCCATTTACATTAATAATTGCATTATTGACAGTATATTTAAGAGAAAATACAAGAATATCTTCTGATTCAATAATAGGAATCTTATACTCAATTTCTGTTGCAGCCGGTATAATATTTTTAGCTTTGAAAACAGATTATACCTCTGATGCTTATACATATCTGTTCGGCTCTATTCTTACAGTATCAATGACAGATGTTTACTTGTCAGTTTTACTTGCATTGTCAACTGTAATGACTTTCAAATCATATTGGGGCAGATGGGCATATGCAACATTTGACAGAGAGCTTGCCGCTGCAGACAAATTAAGGGTTATCGCCGACGACTATATATTGATGCTCATGACTGCTGTTACAGTCGTACTAGCTATAAAAATTGTCGGCATTATACTCATCACAGCTTATATTGTAATTCCGGGTGCCTTTGCGAGAATATTGAGCGGTAGATTTGTAAACATGACTGCAATAGCTGTAATTATGGGTGTAAGCAGCTCTATTGCCGGCTTGATTCTTTCATATTACCTCGATTTGCCGAGTGGAGCAGTGATTATCGTACTACAAGCTTTAATGTTTGTTTTTGCTGTAATTAACAATAAAATCAAAAAATAATCAATAAATTAAAAAATGATTTGTCTTAATAATTTGAAACCATTATATTGTAAATTCTATTGTGCCAAATTTCAGGTTTGTGATGAAAAATAGAAAAATATCAATAGCAGTACTTCCAAAAATACTGTTATTAATCTTAACGTTATTTGTCTTTTCGACTGATTTATCGGCGCAGTTGAAAGGATATCCGAATACAGATCCTCGTGAACGTCGTTTGATGAAAGAGGAGCAGGTTCAAAAAGCAAAAGTATATTCTGATGAGTATTCTGATTTAGACGACCTAAATATTCCTCAGAATAGATTTAAATCTGATGAATTCATCAATGAGCTTGAACAGGCACGACAAAAATATTACCAAGCGCTTATTTTAATACAAAAACGTGACACAGCACGTGCAGCAAGGTATTTTGATGCAGCTTTGGATAAATTAAATGAAATGTCGGGTACTCCCGGAATCGAAGAAAGTAAAGAATTTGCAGACCTTGCACAATCAATTATAGATGATTATGAAAATTATGTCAAAAGCGTAGAATTTTTAGATGAAAATTCACCTATATTTATTATTCGTGAGCTTTTATTCAAAGAGATTGAAGTAATTGAACCTTTAGAAATAGCTGCAAAAGAAACAGAATCAGCAGAAGGACAAGATGTATCACTCAATTTACCTAAGTTACCTAAAGCTCCCGATACACTGTTAATACCACTTGATGACCATGTCACGGTTGAACGCAGTATCCAGTTTTTGACACGCGGTCAGGGAAAAAAGATATTCAGCAGATGGCTTGAAAGGAGCTCCCGCTGGTTTCCGATGATGAAGAGAATAGCTCGCGAAGAAAATATGCCATTAGAGATTATTTATCTTTCAATGATAGAAAGCGGGTTAAACCCGACAATAATTTCATCGGCAAGTGCATTGGGACTTTGGCAGTTCATGAGAGCTACCGGTGAAATGTATAACTTGAACAAAGTCAAATCTCCATTTATTGATGAAAGAAGGGAACCGGAAAAAGCTACAAGAGCAGCTATGAGACACTTGCGTGACCTTTACAATGAATTCGGTGACTGGTACTTAGCAATGGCGGCTTACAATTGCGGAGCAGGCTGTGTTGCTCGTTCCATACGCAGGACTAATAAACAAAATCCTAATTATTGGGAAGTAAGAGATAATCTCCCCCGTGAAACTCGAGGATATGTACCTCAATATATAGCAACTGCCAGAATAGCAATGGACCCTGTCGCATACGGCTTTAATTTAGACTCCCTCGAATTCCAAGATGAATATCGCTATGAAACTGTGACTATAGATTCAGCTGTTAATCTTGCCGCCTTGGCAAAAGCAGCCGGCATTTCGGTTGATTCCTTGAAATTATTTAATACCGAACTTATCAAGGACTGTACTCCGCCGGATATGTCACCGTATCCGCTTAAGTTGCCTATTGGTACTAAAGAATTATTTACTGCCAATTATCCTATGCTGACCGACGAAGAAAAAATGCCATTTGTTAATCATAAGGTAGCATATCGCGAGACTCTTACAAAAATTGCTAAACTTTACGATGTTCCGGTTTCCGACATCGTCGCTGTGAATAATCTGAGAAGTACTCGTTCAAAACTCAAAAGAGGCTCAGAAATTCTGATTCCGGTCAGTGGAAAATATTTGAATAAACTTGCTGAAGAGCAGAAAGAAGAAGCTAAGACAGCAAGTGACAATACTGCACAAATCGTGCAGAGGGAAAGTGTCAAGCATACTGTTCAAAGAGGAGAATCACTATACAGTATAGCAAAAAAATACGAAATGGAAGTCAGTGAATTGAGAAGACTGAATAACATTACTCCAGATAAAGAAAATTTGAATTATGGACAGATTCTTTGGGTAAAGCCTATTCCAGTAGAATTGGCTCTTAACAATGATAATAATCCGGAAATTACAAAATTTGAAAAGAAAGATAAAATTGTTAAGCATAAAGTCAAACGCGGTGAAACGCTTGCTCAAATAGCTGATGACTACGGTGTTTCCATGAACAGTATCAAGACTCT
>JBAYPL010000003.1:0-27760 GCA_041677745.1 Kapaibacterium sp. (SeqCode) | reverse complement strand
CATTTCAGCGGCTACTTGAGCTCCCAGCTGAACGTCATCCGAAATGCTAAACAGATTTATATTATTGATGCTCACACCGTCTGAACAACCGGAATTTAGTAATAATATTGCCGCAAAAAATGAATAAATTAGAGTGTAACATATCTTAATCATAGACTTCATGGATAACTCCGAAATTAATTTTAGAATCTTAATCATTGAGACGTTAAAAGTATCCTTTTGTTAAATGATTTCCAAATATTTTTATTTCTTAATTACAGATTCTTTTATTGAGTTTACTTAAAATCTGAAATACTACTGCTCACGAAGTCGTGAATGACTTTTGTATATTTTATTTTTTAAATTAATTTCAAATAATACGGCATATTTTAGGAATGTACCTGTCATACTACTGAATGCTGCAATGAGCCCTCTTACACCGTCACGAAATCCCATTTTTATGACATACATATTCAGGAATGCTACTATTGGATTTAAAATTAAATTAAATATACTTGCCCTCTTACCTTCTAAAAAATAACTTTCTGCCGATAATTCAGCATAATGAATAGTCTTTTCAAAATGGTGTCTAATGTTCTTGTAGGGATAATGATTAATTTCGTGTTGTAAAGTTCTTCTTGTCTGCTCTTTACACGTGAGTTTCTCATGAACTTTTCCGCCCGTGAATATCGGTTCCAAAGAACTGTGGACAAGCCTTAATACAGTGTCAGGTTGCCAAGAGTATTTCATGGTTTTGGAGAGGTAATGAGTACGCCTGTTAATATAATATGCTCCTATTAAATTGTTTTTGATGATATTATTTATTTCATCTTGTAGTTCCGGACTCAATATTTCATCACAATCTAAAAATAAAATCCAGTCTGCATTGCATTTTGTCAACAAGGAATTTTTCTGTTCCACAAATCCCTTCCACTCTTCTGTATAAACCTTAGCCCCGAGACGTTCGGCAATTTCACAGGTGCGGTCGTTGGAACCGGAGTCTAAAACGATAATTTCATCAGCTATTGATTTAACGCTATCTATTGATTGACCGATGTTTGATTCTTCATTTTTTGAAATATATGCTGCACAAAGCTGAAATTTCATGAAAAAACCTTATTTTTACGCAAGAAATATTAAAATTAATATGTAAAAATAATGAATTTATCCGATAAATTTAAAAATTCAGATAATATTGCAGTCGTGAGAACCGACAGAATTGGAGATATGGTGTTAACCTTACCTTTAATTCGTGCTTTGAAGGAATATCAGCCAAGATTCAATGTTTCTGTTATAGCTGCTTCATATACGGAAGAACTACTGAAAAATGATTATACGGATAATTATTTTTTTGTTGATAAACACGAGGGCGGTATAAACGGAATATTCCGCGAGAACAATTTTGATGCAGTCTTCTTTCCAATGCCTAAGTTTAATGAATCTGCAGCTGGATACCTGGCAAAAATCCCTATAAGAATAGGAACGGCATTCAGGGCTTATTCATTTTTTTTCAATCATAGAATACATGATCACAGGAAAATATCCGAATATCATGAAGCAGAATATAATTTGAGAATGGCTGAATCAATATGTGGTATGAAATTTACTTTAAAAGCAGTTCAGCCTTCATCCGAGCCGGAATTATTATTAAAAATGAAAACACTAACCAATGAATTAAAGGAATGTAACAGCAACAAATTAATTGTGTTTCATCCTTCTTCACGTGCTTCATCAAAGGACTTACCCGTTAGCACATTAATCAATACAATAAAAGCTTTGTCTTCAATTAGTAATATTAAAATTTGTATCACCGGTAGTAAAGATGATTCTGAATTATGCAAACATATCGAAAGTAGTTGCAAAGGAATTATAAATCTGTGTGGTAGATTTGATTTAGCTGAAATGATAGCTTTCATCAAAAATATTGACTTACTTTTAGCAAATTCAACAGGGATTCTACATATTGCTTCGGTATGCGAAATACCGGTTATTGGTTTCTACCCTAATACAGCTCATATTTCAGCAAAAAGATGGGGACCGATAGGTAAAAATAAAACAATTATAACACCCGACAATACCGTCAATAGTATGAAAGACGATATGTCGGATATTAAAGTTGAAACAATAATCAGAGCAATTTCAAGTTTTATCGGGTGAACCGATTCAAGATATTTTTCAATTATAATTATTGTTTAGATAATCAGCAGATGAAAGAAGTTCGTAAGAATATTTAAAACATAAGCAAAAATTAAGCAAATAGGTCTATCAGAGTCCTATATATTTACCGTTGTGAATCATTAATTCTTCATCAAAAAACATATTTGGTCTGTTGAAAACGCAACCGATTCTGAATGGTAAATCAATAGTCCCACCGACATTAATATTTCTGCCTAAAGTAAAGTAGCCGGTGCCGGCAGACAACTCATCTTCGAAATATTCACCGGATAAAGTAGCCTTGTAATTGGTGCCTATTCCTAATTCACCTATTTGTAATTCAGATGAATCAAATTTACTGATTACTTTTTGAAAAGCCTTGGCATCAGGACCGTCACCGTAAATTTTTATTAATAAGCCTTCATTAAACTCTAAACGGAAAGGCTCTGAGACGATGCCCATACCTTCGATAGAGCCGTCAATATTAATAATTCCATTGACTTTCCTCGGCTCGGGCACAACAAAAACTTTACCGGATGGAATATAACCGTTGTCGCCAATAGTTTTTAATACTCCTGTAGAAGCTGTTATAGGCTGATTTTTCACAGGGAATGTTATATTTGTTCCCTGACGTGTTTCGATTCTGATTACAGAAGATTTCTCAATGTTAGTCTTAATACTTTCGCTTATTTCGGTAATTTTAGCATGGTCAATACCAAGACACCTTGATAGAGCAGTTTCATCAATATTAGGGACCAAGCCTACCCTTACTCCAAGTGCTGAAACCTCATACAGTGCTTTTGTATCGTACAAATTCACACCTGAAGCATTTACTACTGCATCTACGGATTTCATTGATTCTCTGAGAATATCCGGTGGCTCTGCTGAGTAATCGTCTTTCGACATTAGTTCAAGATAAAAGACGTCGCTGCATATTTTTTTTGCTGAATCATGCAATGACTGTCCAAGTTCAAGGCGCTTATCATCTGTAATTATTAATACAGATTCGTCTTCATAAAGCCCAATAAAGTCTTTTAGCAAAGTATTAACCGCTCTTTTTAATTTTAAAGATGCCATAGTAGAATTTTGGTTTTTGTAAAATCGTTTAAAAATGTAATACGAATATAATTAAAAAAATTAAAACGGTAAACATATTTTTATTAATAATGATTATTATTGATAAAAAATATTAAATATTTATGAAATAATTTTTAAAATCATTATTTATTATGCACATGAAGAGCCATTTGTGGAAACGGAATATTTAAGTTGTGAGAATCGAACTCTTTATATACTCTTTCATTCATGTCCCACAATACATTCCAATAATCTGATGAATTTACCCATGCTCTCACGCTTATATTTACGGAGCTGTCGGCAAGATTCGATAAAAGGATTGCAGGAGCAGGTTCTGTTAGAATTCTCTTGTCTTCTTCACAGAATCGTTTGAGCAACTCTTTTGCCTTGTTTAAGTCGTCCCCGTAAGAAATACGGAAAGTCCAATCAACACGCCTCTGTTTTTCGGTTGAATAGTTGATTAATGAGGAATTTGACAGAGCACCGTTTGGAATTATGATAGTTTTGTTATCAGGTGTTTTTAGAATTGTGTTGAAAATTTGAACTTCATTGACTGTACCAGCGAATCCTTGAGCTTCTATATAGTCGCCGGCTTTGTAGGGCTTGAAAAGTAAAATCATGACACCACCGGCAAAATTCTGCAATGTGCCGGATAATGCCATGCCGATTGCAAGACCAGCTGCACCCAAAATTGCAATGAATGATGTCATCTCAACACCGACCATACTTAAAACCGATATTGTAAGTAAGACTTTCAAGAGAACATTACTGAAACTTATTATAAATGGTCTCAAAGTTAAGTCAATATCCTTCTTATTTAGGATTTTTTCTATTGTCAAGGTAAGTAATTTAATTATTTTGAGACCTACGAACAAAACTATTACAGATAGTATAAGTTTAGGACCATATTGTAAAGTTAAATCAATAAGTGTTTGGGTTAAATCAAAATTCATAGGAGATTCCGTTATCTTTAAACTAATTGAATTATCAACGTTTTTAAATGTGTATTATTATAAAAAATTTACTTTAAACCTTCATGAATCAAGATGCCATTTATTAAAATAATATTTTTGTATTAGCTAAAAAAATGATTAAATTTGATCTTTTTTACAAATACAATCAAGAAATAAATTATTGGAGAATTACATGATAAAAGAGGATTGTACGAATCAATTGTTTGAACTAAGCAATGCCTATGATTTCAGTCCCGAAAATATGGAATTGTTTGCTGAGTCAATGAAAGAGATGGTTGATTTCCACAGAAGCCGTTCAGAAATGTATGATAATTTGTGCAGACAGTATCAATATGACTCTTCAGTTATTAAAGTAGAAGATGATATATTCAATATACCTCACGTCATTGTAAACGCATTTAAGGAAAGGAAAATAATCAATGTTGACGAGGATGAAATAGATACAACTTATACATCTTCGGGCACTGGAGGAAACATGAGTCAAATAAACTGGGATGAAACATCACGTATCCGCCAAAATATGATGCGTCGCCGTATAGTCGAAACATACGGACTTGCAGACTATGAATCCGAAGCCAATTATCTTGTTTTTTCATATTCTCCTGATATTAGCGGTACACGAGGCGCAGCATCCGCTCATTCAGCTTATGCTTCTTTTACTAAATCCCGAAAAACATATTACTCTATAAAGGGCGGTAATGACGGCAATCCTATTTTCGATGTGGAAGAAGTAATAAGTATGTTAGATGAATTTCAGCAAAGTGGGCTACCATTGCGTGTCACAGGTTTTCCGGCTTTCAGTTACGTTACTCTGACGAAAATTAAAGAAAAAGGCATAAAATACAAATTCCCCGAAAACAGTGTATTATTCTCGGGAGGAGGATGGAAGTTGCATACAGGAATTGCTGTTTCCAATGCAGAATATGCCGCATTGGTCAAAGAGGTTCTCGGAATTCCTAAAACTCAGATCAGAGATGTGTTCGGCATGGTCGAACATGGCGTTCCTTATATGACTGATGACAAAGGAAGATTCAGAGTACCAATTTATTCGAGAGTATGTGCTGTACATCCCGGTACTTTGAAAGTGTTGCCATTTGGGGAAACAGGTTTATTAAAGCTGATAACTCCTTACATACGTAGCGCTCCCTCAATCTCCATCTTATCTACCGACCTCGGTGCTGTTCACAAATTAGGTGATGGCGAGGGGTATTATATTGAGCTCAAAGGCAGAGGCGGTGTAAAAAAATATGCAGGGTGTGGTATTTCTGCAGCGCAATTATTAGGACATGTTTAAGCGAAAATTTGAAAATATTCGGTTCTGAATATGTATGCTGTTGATTTCTAAGGATTATGGAAATCACGTACTTATAAATTCATTTGATTGAAATTAAAATAATTGGAGATAAAATATACATGAAATGGTATAAATTCGGTGAATACACAGAAAGTGAAAAAATTACACCTGAAATTGCCTCTGAAGTCTATTCTGTTGCAGCTTCGAAGAAGGAAAAGATTCGGAACGTCCCTCTCATAAATATACTCGACATCTTGGATAAAACCGGTATATTGTTGTCGGATAAAGATTCTGATTTTTATAAAAAAACTATGGAATTGATGCCCGGAGTTATTGGTTATTCACCTGAGATGGTTCAGGCTGGAATAGATACTCTTGCAAGCATCCTTAATTATGATAACTTGTTGAAAAGATTAACCGTAGATATCGGTGATGCCGGATATCTTGATAACTTCAAATACAACAAAGAGTTCAAAGGATACTTCAGAGCAGTGCCCTGGGGCATTATGTCGCATGTTTCAGCAGGTAATGTGTTCGTTGGAGCTGTTGATACATTGATTCAAGGCATAATTACAAAGAATGTCAACATTATGAAAATGTCCGGAAACGACCCTATTTATCCGCTAATCTTTGCCGAAGCTCTTAGTCAAGCAGATAATGAGAATTTGATTTCCGATACATTTGCTTAGCTGCCGTTTAGAGGCGGAGACAAGGAAGTAGAAAGCGTCGTGAAAGCTGAATCTGACTGTATAATTGTTTACGGCGGGGAAGAAGCAATCAAGGCTTACAGAGACGGACTCGGTTTCCATACTAAGGTTATAGAATACGGACCAAAGTATTCACTCGTTCTGATTGACGGAAAAGAATTACATAAAAGGGGTACTTCGGATGTTGCAGATTTGGTAGCCAAAGATTTTACTATGTGGGAACAATCGGCATGTTCTTCGCCACATACTGTATTTATAACAGAGGGGGCAGCCTATGAATTTGCCAATGTTCTTGCCAATAAATTAAGTGAATGGGCAAAGAAAATTCCTCACTCAAAGATTCCGTATCAGGAAATGGTAGAAATCACTAAGTCAAGAGAACTCGCAAGGGTGGAGGAAGCTCTCGGTAACGTAAAACTCTTCATGCCTTCCAACGAAGACCAATCTTGGACTGTGATATATCAAAAAGAATGTAAATTCATGATTTCTCCTCATCACAGGACTGCTTATGTAATAGCTGTGCCGGATTTTGACGAAGCTGTTAAAGCAATTACTCCTTTCGGGCAGTTTATCCAATCAGTTTCGATTGTTGCTGATGATGAAAAAACTTTCATGTTGGCTGAAAAAACTGCAGAAATTGGTGCTGATAGAATTACCGAAGCCGGTATGATGTCTGCAAGGAAACACGGCACTCCGCATGACGGCACGCGAGGTACACTCGAATTAGTCAGATGGGTATCGCTTGGAAAGGAGAAAGAATTCACTGACCACTTTGATTATTTGCCTGATGAACGAAGAGATAAAATTACTCTATCAAAGTTGAATAATTTCCTCCGTTATGTTCGTAATAATTGCGAATATTATAAAGATATTATCCCCGAGCAAGAGCTTAAATCGTTGGCTGAAATCAGTCGTTTGCCTGTGCTTGACCAAAAAACTTTAAGAGCAAATCTGCCTCCGGATGCTTATGGTTTGTTAAGCAGAGAATTAGGTGACTCTATTGCTTACGGGAGTGGCGGCACAACAGGAAACCCTAAGTTCATATACAGAACAATAGAGGAAAATCACGAAAATGCAAGACTTATTGGCAAAGGTTATGCCTTGTCAATTTTCGATAAGGATGATATTGTTGCTAATCTGCTTTTTGCCGGTAATATGTGGGCTTCTTTTATTAGTCATAACCTGGCGCTCGAATATACAGGTTGCCATATCCTACCATTAGCGGGGAATATACCAATGGAAAATATGGTCTCTACAATACGTGCTTTCAATGCAAACGGTGTAGTATCAATACCATCGGTGATAATATCTTTGGCACAATATGTAGAAAATAATAATATTACGGACATTAAAATTACCAAGGTAGTAACAGGCGGAGAGCATCTGTTCCCTGAAGCTAAAGAGTATATTGCTCAAATTCTCGGAACAGAAATATTTGCTTCAACAGGATATTTGAGTAATGATACTGGTGCTATCGGCTTCCAAACAGAATTTGAAAAAGACGGATATCACCTCATCCACGAAGATTACTGCCTAATGGAAGTGGTTGACCCTGATACGAATGAACCGGTAAGTACAGGCACAGCCGGAAAAATTCTCGTCACAAACTTCAGCAGAAAATTAATGCCCTTAATCAGGTATGATATTGGAGATATGGGAAGATTTGTTGATATAAAGTCCAAAAGCGGCAGAAAGCTTAGAATGATGGAGTTGCTCGGACGCTCCGACGATGTGCTCATCATCGGAGGCGGGAATATATCACTCGAATCGGTTGCAAAAGCTGTTTCTAAAGTTGAGGGATTGTCTTATCATTTCAGAATGTCGGCTGATCTGGACGGACGTCTTGACCGTTTTACTCTTGAGGTGGAAACAATAGATAAATTCGATGAAAATAAAAAACAAGAATTGGAAGAAGCTGCTTATAATTCTTTAATTAATGAAAAGCCGGAGTTCATGGCATTTTACAGTACTTCAAGCATTGCACGTCCCGTGGTGAAGGTATTGAATCCCGGGGAGCTCCCTCGAAATCCTCGCACCGGCAAGATTAAGCAGGTGATTGATTCGAGACAAGGTTATAAATCTTAACCGCATCGAATGTAATATCATTCTAAACAAAAAATACGGTTGTGGACATCTGACAAGTTTACAACCGTTTTTTTTTGTACTTATTATGATATATGAAATACATTTCAAAATAATTAGATATCCCAAAAAAAAATATCTTCCTTTATTTCATTCTTTTAATAAGTAATTTACCAAATTCGATTGCAATATTTATGTCGTCAGGAAACTTAAATACAATAAAAGCAGGAATTACTCCTGCTTTGAATCAAGTGGGCTCTACGGGATTCGAACCAGCGACCTCTACGATGTCAACGTAGCGCTCTAACCAACTGAGCTAAGAGCCCGATTATAAAATCATATCATAATCAGAATTCAAAAGTAAGACTTTTTTCAATATTCTACAAGAAATAATTAAATGTCTCTTTCTGAATATGCAACAGCAAGTGTAACTGCGGTGTCACCACTAATATTATTAATAGTACGAGCCATGTCTAAGATTCTGTCAACACCAATTATCAAAGCAATACCTTCCGGAGGGATATTGACTGCTTGAAGAATCATAACGAGCATGATAATTCCGACTCCGGGCACAGGAGCCGTTCCGATAGAAGCCAGTACAGCAGTGAAAACAATAGTCAGCTGGTCAGCAATACTTAAATCAACGCCGTAAACCTGTGCTATAAAGACTGCCGCAACACCTTGATATAATGCTGTTCCGTCCATGTTAATGGTAGCACCTAAAGGTAAAACAAATCCTGATATTTTTTTCGGTACACCAAAGTTCTTTTCTACGCAATCCATAGTAACAGGAAGCGTAGCAGCACTTGAGCTGGTTGAAAATGCTATAGCCTGAGCATTTCTGATTCCGAGAAGAAAATCTTTGATTTTTATATTGGTGAAAAACTTTACAATCGGAATATATACCAATAATGCATGGAGTGACAGACCTATCAGAACTGCAAGCATGTACCAAATCAAAGTAGAGATTATGTCAAATCCGAAATCGGCAACAGTAGCGGATATTAATGCGAACACTCCGTATGGTGCCAATAACATAACAAAACCTACCATTTTGATGAGAGTATCCGATGTCCCGGTGAAAACACTGACTACCGAATTACGAGAATTTTCGGAAACAAATGTCAGCGAAAGACCAAAGAACACTGCAAAAAATACAATCTGAAGCATATTCCCGTTCGCAAGCGCATCAAAAGGGTTTTTGGGTACAATCTGCACTACAAAGTCAATTAAATCAACTTCGAGGTTGCTGCTTATGTTTTGTGCGGGTGAATCGCTGCTGTATGACTCCATCAACAGATTCTTTGATTCAGCATTCAGCTTCTCACCGGGTTCAATTATATTGGCTGTAATCAGTCCGATAGAGATAGCAATAGCCGTGGTTGTCGTGAAAAATACAAATGTTTTCAGTCCTATTCGACCGAGCTTCTTCACATCACCTAAGCTTGCAGCACCTACGACCAACGAAGCGATTACAAGAGGTATGGCAAGAAAACTCAGCAATCTGATAAACACGTCACCAACAGGTTTTATCATTGTAGCGATAGTACTTTCTTTTGAAATGTCAATTACATTGGAAAACTTTTCTGTTCCCGAACTACTTTTAATTTCAATATCTGCACCACTACTTCTATAATGTTCCTTTTGATGCTTTATAATGCTCGTTTGCGATCCTCTTAAAAATGTAACAGTATCCTTATTCTTAAAATAATGTAATAGCTCAAATCCGGCGATTTGCTTGTGTGTCCTCTTGTTTTCAAACATGTACTCAATTTCAATAACATCATAACGAACATTGAATATTGAACCGAATAAACCACCGAGTATTAAAGCAAGCAGTATTTGCAGGTGTAAAGGAAACTTTTTCATTCTTTATTTTAAATTGTAATAGAAATATTTACAAGTTTAATTAAAAATGAGTTTTTTTCAAAGGAAATTTTAATTTAACTAATGACAAAAAATGTCAAACGTTTAAATGTCTTGTATCAACACATGGCAACTATATAAGATTAATAGGATATTCTGTACTAAGGTTGAGTTGTTTTTATATCTGAAATTTTGTTCTGTAAACCATAATAAATCGTTCTGAAATTTATTAATATCTCTCTGAATTGTCAAAAGAAAATGTTATTTTTGTTGGTTTGTAATTAATTGTATTTGGTAAAGATATAGTTTATGAACAGTGCTGAATATGTATCGTTCGATGAGAGTAAAATCGGCGATTACACCGATGAAATAAGTGAAATACGTGTCTCAGGAGCTCGTGAGCACAATCTTAAAGATGTAGAGCTTGTGATACCGAGAGATAAATTTGTAGTGATAACCGGATTATCGGGTTCGGGTAAATCTTCATTGGCATTTGATACGCTCTATGCAGAGGGGCAGAGGAGGTACGTTGAGTGTATGTCACCTTATGCAAAGCAATTTTTAGGTCTGATGAAGAAGCCGGATGTTGATATTATTGAAGGCTTGTCTCCAGCGATATCAATTGAACAAAAGTCTATAAGTCACAACCCGCGTTCTACAGTCGGTACTACAACAGAAGTATATGATTATATCAGATTATTATTTTCTAAAATCGGTATTCAGCATTGTGTTGATTGCGATATTCCGGTTATCAAGAAATCCGAAGACCAGATAATCAATGAAATACTCGATAAATATAATGATGAGCCAATACTCATTCTGGCACCTATTGTGAAAGGAAGAAAGGGACAATATCGTGAACTTCTCGAATCACTGCTTAAACAAGGATTCACTAAAATAAGATTAGATAATTTTATTCAAACAATTGACTCAAATATCAAGATTGACAGGTATGCTACTCACGAAATTGACCTCGTAATTGACAAATTAACACCAACGGCATCAACTGAAAATCGCCTTCGCGAATCCCTCAACCTTGCATTAAACAAAGGTGAAGGTACAGCTATCATCCTACGATGGAATGATAGAAGCAATCCTAATTCGGAAGAGCTGTATTCATTGTTTAATTCTTGTCCAAAGTGTGGTAACTCGTATGACAAGCCTGCACCAAATTGGTTTTCATTTAACAGCCCTTACGGTGCTTGTAAACGCTGCTCCGGCTTAGGAAAGATAAATAAATTAAATTCTGATAAGCTCATAACGAATGAGAACAAAAGTCCTGCCAATGGAGCTGTTAATGCATTGTCAAAAAATTCTACACAATCAATATGGGCTGAACTTGATAATTACTCGTTCATTAAAGGTTTTAAGTTAACTATTCCGTTTAAACAATACCCTAAGGAAATTGTTGAAAACATTCTTTACGGCGATAATGTTGAAATTCCTCAGAATTCTCAGAGATTTCATGGCTTTAAAAAAAATAATAATACAGTAAAGTTCAAAGGACTTGTAAATTTATTTGTTGAGGCATACGAAGACGATACCCTGCCGTATAACGTAAAAAAAGAGATTGGCGAGATTATGGAACTATCAGAATGTCCGGAATGTCAAGGCAAAAAGTTAAGGAAAGAGTCTTTGGCTATTAAGATTCATGGTATCAACATACACCAACTTTGCTCCATGGATATACCCGGCACTATTGATACTTCGGATTTACTCGAGACTAAAATCACTGAACGAGAAAAAAAGATTGCACACCTGGTCTTCAAAGAAATAAAAACAAGATTGAGTTTTCTCGTGGAAGTTGGATTATCATATCTTTCGCTCGACAGATCTGTAAGAACATTATCAGGCGGAGAATCTCAGAGAATCAGATTAGCTTCGCAAATAGGTTCACAACTTGTCGGTATCATGTATGTATTAGATGAACCGAGTATAGGCTTACACCAACATGATAATTATAAATTGATAAATTCGTTGAAAAAACTCAGAGACTTGGGTAACACAGTTATCGTTGTTGAGCATGATAAAAGCATGATTGAAGAGTCTGATTATCTGGTGGACATAGGTCCGGGAGCAGGCATACACGGCGGAGAAATCATATTGACTTGTGAACCCGTCGATTTAATGAATAAGAAAGATAAACTTATTGGGTTTAATAATTCAATCACAGCAGCCTATTTGACCGGAGAAAAAGAAATTGCTGTACCTGAAGTCCGACGGGAAGGTAACGGTAATTATATTAAATTGAAAGGAGCTAAAGGAAATAATCTTAAAAATATTGACTTGAACCTTCCGCTGGGTAAATTTATTTGTATTACCGGAATGAGTGGTTCCGGAAAAAGTACATTGATAAACGACACTCTTTTTCCGATTTTATCCAAAGAAATCAGCAGCGTATCAACACTTCAACCACTTGAATATACATCAATAACTGGACTTGACTACATAGATAAAGTTATTGAGATAGACCAGTCGCCGATAGGCAGGACTCCGAGGTCGAATCCTGCTACCTATACCAATTTATTTACACAAATAAGAGACTTTTTCTCTTTGCTTCCGGAGTCACGTGTCCGTGGGTATAAACCCGGAAGATTTTCGTTTAATGTGATAGGAGGCAGGTGTGAAGAGTGTCAAGGTGCCGGTATAAAAAAAATCGAAATGAATTTTCTTCCTGATGTTTATGTGAAATGTGATGTATGTGAAGGGAAAAGGTATAATACCGAAACTCTGCAAGTCAAGCATAACGGAAAATCTATTGCGGATGTCCTTGATATGACAGTAGAGGAAGCAAATGAGTTTTATAAAGATATTCCTAAGATTAGTAAGAAAATTTCCACATTATATGAAGTCGGCTTAGGATATATCAAGCTCGGTCAACAAGCACCTACACTGTCGGGAGGTGAAGCTCAACGAGTAAAACTTGCGACGGAGTTGTCAAGAGTAAGCACGGGCAAGACAATTTATTTACTCGATGAACCAACTACCGGCTTACATTTTGAGGATATCAATCTACTCCTCAAACTTTTATACAAGCTTGTAGATAAAGGAAATACTGTCGTTGTCATAGAACATAACTTAGATGTGATTAAATGTGCAGATTATATTGTTGACCTCGGTCCGGAAGGCGGAAGTAGGGGCGGATACATTGTAGCTGAAGGAACACCCGAAGAAATAGCGATGTCTGACAACAGTCTGACGGGTAAATACCTTAAAGATGAATTGAAGAATTTATCGAAATCGGATAAGAAAAAAAGAAAAACGAATAAAAAAAACAAAGTATAAAAATAAAATTATAATGACTCGTCTCTTTAACTTTAAAATGAGAAATGTTGATATTTAAATAAATGAAGAAATACATACTTTTAATAGCTGCTGTAACTCTTATGGTATCTTGTACGGATAAAGTTGAGCAAAAGCCTGCTGAAACCAATCAAGAAGCCGGTTTACCGGATGGTCATCCGCCAATGACGGGTATGGATGCCCTGTCACAATTGTCTGATGATTTACCTCCTTTTGACCCGGATAATCCACAGCTTGAGCTTTCGAACATTACTTTGACTGCTCCTGATAATTGGTTACGCGAAAGGCCGACATCATCCATGAGAATTGTTCAGTACAGTTTGAAAAATTCTCAAGAAACTAAAATCGTTGGCTTTTTCTTTGGTCAACAGGACATGGTCCGTGAAAATATTGACAGATGGAAAGCAGAATTTGTTGAATTGAAAGACTCGAAAGAAGAGGAACTCATGGACAGTAATGTTCATATGGTTATTCTTGAGGGTGTCTATAATGTTAAGCCTTTTCCTATGGCGGAGGAGTTTACTCCTACACCGGATTATATGGTATTAGCTGCAATAGTCAAGTCTGCTGACGGACCTTATTACTTCAAAGTTTTTGCTCCGAAGAAAGTCTTACAGCCGGAAATTGACAATTTTAGAAAATTTTTAAATTCTTATGTTGCAAAATAACAAAAAATTCGTATTTTTGTAACGCTATCTCTATGGGAGCAGGCACATTCTATCCCTCCAACCCCATTATTCCCTTGCTTGTGTCTGCTCCTCTTTTTTTTCAAGAATTTAAACCTCGATTAAAACCCACAATCAACTTAGTTCATCATCGAAATATTTTTCGTCATTCATGTCATCATCAAGTTCTCAATTTGTCTTTTTCATTAACTTAGTAATCAGTTCGATTCAGATATGATTCTCAGTATAGATTCTGAAACGAAAAGAGACAATATTTGAAATCGAATAAAAGAAAGTAATTTACAGCTAATGAATGAAATCCAAGGTGAAAGCTTTTTCAAAAACCTTTAAATCCAATGATTTCATTGAATATTCCATATATTTTGCAATTATTTTCAAAAAAATTTGCTTGATACAGAAATATTTAATTTATTTGAATAATTAAAAATGCAATTTTTAATAAATTATAATTGTTTTAATAAGAATTCTTTGGAGATAAAAATGCAAGTAGGTTTGTTTTATGGAACAAATACAGGAAACACCGAGACAGTTGCACAGATGTTAGAAGAAGTACTGAAGTCTAATGGATTTGAAGTAGAAGTATTTGATATGGCAAGTGCATCGGTAGATGACATGGCAAAATTCGAAAATTTGATTGTAGCCAGTCCAACTTGGAACGATGGTGAGCTTCAAGATGACTGGGATGCAGTATTTGCTGAATATGAAAGATTCGATTTTACAGGCAAGAAAGTAGCGTTCTTAGGATTAGGCGACCAAGATGGTTACCCCGATAATTTCTTAGATGCTATTGGTACACTTGCTAAGCCCGTACTTAAGAACGGTGGAACAGTTGTCGGATATTGGCCTACTGACGGCTATGATTTCTCTGAATCAGTTGGTGTTGCCGAAAACGGTAAATTCTATGGCTTAGGCATTGACCAAGATAATCAGGAAGACATGACTGAAGCAAGAATCTCAGATTGGGTTAATCAGTTGAAATCAGAATTTGCTTAATAGTGCCGATTTTATATAAATCTTGTCCGTAACGAACATTTCTTTGGCTTATAGATGGAATCAAAGAAATGTACTTTACGGACATTCTTTTGTGATATTATGTTTATTGTGTCAGTATTATCATTAAACAATTAATTCCCTTCGGTTGTGAAGATACCTATATTTGATATGAATTCTTACTGATATGATATCAGATAAGAATCTTCTTGATATTAACAAAGTTTTCATCAGGAAATTAAAAAAATCAAATATATTACCTGATTGTTATCCGATGATTGAACTGATTTTATGTAAACTATCAGGTGAAGACTTAAGTAAAAAAGAATATTGATAAGGAGAGGTTTAGCTCCACCTGATAGAAGATGGTTTTAACTATTTAATTTCCAAAGCAGTAATTGCATCGTCAACTGTCGGGAAGAATTCAAACACCTCATCAATTTTAGTCATGCTCATCAAGCTCCTGACGAAATCTTTAACACCTGTAAGTATAACAGGAATCTCATGATCCTTAAGCTGTCTGTTGGCAAGAAGCAGGGCACCTAAACCCGAACTGTCAATAGCTTCGACAGATGACATATCAATTACCAATGCATCTATGTCCGGCTGTGCGAGGATAAGCATTTTTGCTTTCAACTCTGCTGATATACTGCTTTCTACTGTTTGATTTTCAAGTTTGAAAATCACAATATTATCTTTGTGTTCAATAGTATAATTCATAATTAAATTTTTATATAATTTCAAATATTGTTACTTTACTATATGCGAATTTACAAATATTTTTTTAATAAATTACTAAAATTATATAAAACATGAAAATACTCATTGTCAGGCTTAGCTCTATCGGTGATATTATACTTACAACAGCATTTACCAGGCTACTAAAGAAAAAATTTCCGTTTGCTCAAATTGATTTTCTATTGTATAAACCTTTTAAACTTATATACGAATATAATCCAAATATTAATCATTTATTTACAATAGAGAAAAATATTCCCGACTACACTATGAACCAAATTAAAGACGGAATAATTCAAAATCAAGGAAGATATGACTTGATTTTTGACTTACAAAATAATGCGATGAGCAGCAAATTTACGAAGGATTTAGGAGTAGAATTACTCAAAGTTGACAAACGGAGAGCCTATAAGTTGAAGCTTGTTTGGTTGAAAAGTGGTAAGGGTGAAGATTATAAAATGATTCATGATGTTTATACAGAAACACTTCTTGGGTTTGATGTCTATGATGATAATTTAGGGCTCGAATTCCGCTTGAGCGGAGAAAAAGAAATGAAAAATTATCCTCCCTTATCCAAAATATATCAAAAAAAGGAATTATACAACATATCTGTTGCACCCGGTGCTCATTTCAAGACTAAGCAGTGGGGGCATGTAAATTTTGCGCACTTGATACGGAAGTTGAATCACATAAGCCAAAGTGTAACTCTTTTTGGAGGCGTTAATGACATAAGTCTTGGTGAAAAGATTAAAGAGCTCAATCCAGATACAATCAACTTATGCGGCAAGACAAATTTGGAAGAAACGTGCAGACAAATTGACAATACCGATTTATTGATAACCAATGATACCGGAATAATGCACATAGCCGCTGCCCGAAAGATACCCACACTTGCAATATTTGGTTCTTCGGTGAGAGAGCTTGGATTCGAGCCTTATGCTGTTCCTAATGTAATTCTCGAGACAGAATTATGGTGCAGACCTTGCTCGCATATAGGCAGAAGATCCTGTCCTTTGATACATTTCAATTGCATGAAGAAAATCACTCCTCAATTTGCATTTGATAGTACAGTCAGTTTTCTGAACCAAGTATATAATCAATAAGAAAATGGGTATGTGTCGCTATTTGAGCGATAGACATACCCGATTTAATGACCATTACTTATATGGTATCAAGAACGGAATAAATTCCGTAATAATTTTATCAGTATTTTCTCTGCATGGTTATCGGTTTAATCATATTTTCCGGTTTCAATGCTTCATCAAGTTCATCTTTAGTCAAAAGTTCCATTTCGAGGACGAGTTCATAGACCCCTCGATTCTCTTCAGCTGCTCTTTTAGCAACTCTTGTGCAGTCTTCATATCCCAATATAGGATTAAGAGCTGTAATCAGTCCGATGCTGTTCATAACCATCTGGCGACAATTTTCTTCGTTGGCTGTTATTCCGTCAATACACAAGTATTTCAAAGTAGTCATGCCGTTTTTGAGCATTGATATTGATTCGAGAATACTTTGAGTAATCACAGGTTCCATTACATTAAGTTGGAGCTGACCTGCTTCTGCAGCTAATGTGACAGTCAAGTCATTACCGATAACCTTGAAGGCAATTTGATTAACAACTTCAGGTATTACAGGATTTACCTTACCCGGCATAATAGAAGAACCCGGCTGCATCGGTGGAAGATTAATTTCACCTAATCCGGCGCGTGGACCACTGCTGAGAAGTCTCAAATCATTACAGATTTTAGATAACTTCACAGATAATCTTTTTACGGCAGAGGAATAAATTACAAATGCTCCAGTATCCTGAGTAGCCTCAACTAAATTTGAAGCAAGTACAAACGGAATGCCCGTAATTTCACATAAAGCATCTGTGCATTTGCGGCTGTACAACGGGTCAGCATTAATACCCGTACCGATGGCAGTACCACCCATATTGATTTCTCTGAAGAGCTTAGAATTTTCCTGAAGTCTTAGAATTTCTTCTTCAAGAGTAACAGCATAAGCTTCGAATTCTTGTCCAAGAGTCATGGGAACAGCATCTTGAAGCTGAGTTCTTCCCATTTTTATGACATTTACAAATTCTCCTGCTTTCCTGCGGATAGATTTAATAAGCTCTTTCAATACTTCGATTAGGTGGTCATTTTCATATATTAAAGCAAGTTTTATTGCAGTAGGGTAAGCATCATTAGTGGACTGCGACATATTTACATGGTTATTAGGGTGGCAATATTCATATTGTCCGCGTTGATAACCCATAATTTCCAGGGCACGGTTAGCTATGACTTCGTTAGCATTCATGTTGGTGGAAGTACCTGCACCGCCTTGAATCATATCAACTACAAAATGAACATGAAATCTACCATTGATAATTTCATCACAAGCCTTGCTGATAGCGTCATGAACATCATCTTTTAAAATTCCGAGCTTAAAGTTAGCAACAGCTGCGGCTTTCTTAACTTCAGCTAATGCTCTCACAAGGTTTGGATAATGATTAATAGGAATTCCCGTAATATTGAAATTCTCTAATCCTCTCAGAGTTTGTACTCCGTAATAGTATTCGTAAGGAACTTCTCTTTCGCCCAGCAAATCATGCTCAAGTCTGGTTTTTCCTGATATGTATTGAGCTTGAGCTCCGACAACTTGGCTTGTTGTAATGCTCATACGTCTGGAAATCAAGCGTGAAACAGTTGCAAGTATTTTAATTGCTGTCTGATAATCTTCTTTGAAAAGTTTATCAAAGCTTTCTCTTTTCATAACAAGTACACTTGTGTCTTCTACGACTTTTCCTGATGTGGAATGCGGATTATCATCCATGAGTGCACCTTCACTCAAAAAGTCAGCTCTTTCGAAGATTCTGAACAACTTATCTTTTCCGAACGGTGTCTTCTTTACAAGTTCTACTTTACCATTTAGTATTACGAAAAGACATTTGCGACTTTGATTTTCCTCAAAAAGATATTCGCCTGCTTTATAGTGCTTGGTTTCACTTATTTCTGCAATCTTTGTCAACTCAGATTTGCCAAGTCCGTCAAATAGTTGTACTTCACTTAAAAAACCAATCATTTCTTCTTTATTCATCATAGCTTAAAACCTAATTGTTTATATTCATTAAAACTTTTTGTGATTAACCACAAAACAATATTACAAATTAATGTGATTTTTTTGTCAAAAAAAAATTATTTATTTAAATGTCTATCCAAAGCGATCATTAATGAACTGAAGAGCCTCACTTATATCAAGTTTAGCACTGCTTGGACCTACTCTGATAAAGAATTCTTCGCCGAAACCTGACTGTTTTAAAAACACGGGTCTTGTACTTTGTAAGCACCTCACCGTGAAAATAGTTTTATCATTCCTATGTTCGAAGTTAGTCTGTAAAAATGCACTTATGTCTTGTCCCATTGTACTTTTGACCATATTCCAAAAATGTAAAGAAAACTTATCTTCATTGTCAAAAGCATCCGATTCGATGCCTTCGATTTCGCCGTTGTCTTTTACTCCTATCAAAAGAACTCCTCCGTTCGAATTTAAAAACGCAGCAATAGTCTTTAAGCTTGCATGCTCGATATTTGGATCTTTTTTGCCGGATTTCAAATTCATTCTGAAAGTGGATTTAAACTCTGTGTTATAGCTTTCGCCTTCTTTAAGAATCTTATCGAGATTTGGTGTTCCTGGCACTTCCTGCTTTAGTAATACAATATACTCCACAGCAGACAAAGCTTCATCCTTGACTTTTTCAAAATCTCTTCTTGGGCTTTCCTTGCTCAAAACAGGAATTTCGGCACTGTCATTTTCGAATAATTCACGGTAAACAGATAAATTCTTACTGTTGACAAATTGAGGTAAATTAAGATTGAACACAGCATTAGCATATTCTGACGGTGTAATAAGCAGATTAACAAGGAACATAGGAGTAATGATACCCGATAAATGATATTTTGCCAATAAATTTACACCTGCTTTTTGGGCATCACTTAGTGAATTGTAGTAATTTGAAATTATTGCTGCCGCTTCTCTGTAATCAATTTCCGTAGGATCATATCCCTTAGGCATTCTTTCATAAAGAAAATCATTAAAAACTCTTGATATAACAGCAGTTCCACCGTATAAGAAATGTAAAGGTTGTCCGCCGGAATCGAGTTCTGAGAAAAATGCAGCCGATTTTGTCTTATCAATATTAGGAATGTCCTTTCTAAACTTTTTTCTGATGAAAGGGTCAAATTCGAGTATTTCATCGAATTTTCTACTCAATAAACCCAATCCTACCTCAATAAAGTCTTTCTGATAACTGTATAGAGAATAGCAATTGATATTTGAATCGAGAAATTCATTGTAAAATGTCAATTCCCTGAGTATATGTTGCAATAGACGGTTACCTGAATGGCTGAATTCATGTCCGTCGGGAGTAGTCAAAACTTCCCCTTGATTATAGATTGCATAATCGTTCGTACGTATAACTATGTCTAAGTTGTCGGAATTAATCTGCATGTCTGAATTATTTTAATATGAATCATGATAATATTGCAATATAACAAATAATTTGTTCTGTTGAATATGTTTTTTTTTATGATGATAAAAATTTTAAAATGCATATTATAACATCAGATAATTTAAACTTTATACGAATTAACAGAACATTAACATATCATTTATTTTGAATTCACATTAGAAATGTTCTTTTGCATCGAGTGATTTTAATAACATTATTTAAATTAATCTGAGGTTTTAATTTGAAACTGCGAACAGTGATTTTAGGAATATGCCTAACATTTTTACTTTTTGTAAAGGCAATTTCACAAGACGGCGGGGAAATTCACGGTCAAATAATTGACAATGAGACCGGAGAACCATTGAGAAGAGCAACAGTACTTCTCACTGGCACAAAATTCGGAGCTTTCACCAATGCGAAAGGTATGTTTACGATTAAAAAAATTCCGGCGGGTAAGTACAATTTAAAAATAAGCTTTGTCGGATACTCAGCAAAAGAATTAACTGGTGTAGATGTCAAAGTCGGTGAGACAACTAATATCGGCAGCCTGGTATTAGGAATTGAAAACAATTTAACAGAAGAAATATTTGTTGATGCCGAGAGGGTAGATGATAATGAAGCAGCCATCTTATCTATCAGAAAAAGCTCTACCCAAGTAAGTGACGGAATCAGTAGGCAGGAAATGTCAAGATTACCTGACTCCGATGCGGGACAATCATTGAAAAGGGTGTCAGGAGTAACTCTCGTTGACAATAAATTCGTTTATGTTAGAGGTGTCAGTGAGCGTTACAACAATACAACTCTGAATGGTGCTTCGTTGAGTTCGACGGAGCCTGACAAGAAAGCATTCGCCTTTGATATGTTTCCCACCGAATTCCTCCGAAATGTCAATATTGCTAAATCATTCACACCGGACTTGCCCGGGAACTTTGCCGGAGGATTAGTACAATTAAATACTTTGGACTTTCCGGATAAGAACATAATCAAAGTAACGTATTCAAATTCATTTAATTCCAACGTTTCTTTTAAAGGAAATAAATTTATTTATACAGCTGGCGGTAATTCCGATTGGCTTGGTCTTGACGATGGCACTCGAGCAATGCCCGCTGATTTCCCGAATTCAAGAAGGGAGCTTGATGCTTTAAGAACAGCTGCGTTAAATCCCGCTGATAACACAGGAGCTTTACAAAAATACGAATCAATATCGAAGGCTTTCAATTCCAAATCATGGAAACAGAATCCCATGACTGTGGGTGCCTTAGCAAATTCAAGCATAGGTGTAAATTATTCAAGTATCCAAAATCTTTACGGTAATGATCTTGGTATTCTTGGTTCAATTAATTGGGGGCAAACTTATGATGTACATGATATCGAGAGAAATGCACTACTTGCAGACGGAAGCACAATGTTTAGTTCAAACGGAACAAAATCAACAAGATCTGCAAATTTGGGAGCACTCCTAAACTTGGCATACAAGTTGGACGCAAACTCTGCAATAAGTCTTAGAAATGTCTATAATCGCAATGCCGATGATGAATCTGTGGCACTGCATGGTCAGGACAGTGCATACCAGTTTATTGATTACAGAAATTATTCAACACAGTATGTTGAAAAAGAATTATACTCCACACAGCTTGGCGGGGAACACAGATTCGGTACAGGCGATATATTGTTGGAATGGAATACCGGCTATTCTTATGCCAATCGTTATGAGCCGGACTTTCGAAAGGTCAGGTACGACAGACAATTGTATAATTTGGAATATGACCCAAACACTCCCTATTATGTTCAATTAATACAAACTGAGCAAGGTGATGGTGGCAGAGTCGGCAGATTCTTTTCTAATATGAATGATAATACCTTCTCAGGAAAAATTGACCTTGCAATGCCTATAAGCAAGAGTATAAATCTTAAAATCGGTACATTGGCTGAGTACAAGGACAGAGACTTTGGTGCAAGATCTTTGACAATAATTCCAACTCCGACAGGAAGATATATTTCACCGGAAATTGAAGCTCTCATGAGTGATTATGAGAATCCGCATCTGCTTTTCGCTGAAGAAAATTTCAGAGTGGAAGACGGTTTGAGAATTAGTGAAGAAACAAAAATGAGTGATTCTTACGATGCACAAGAAGAATTGTTTGCAGCGTATGTTATGCTTGATATACCGTTTGAATTGTATTCCGAAAATTTTAGATTAATAGGTGGTGTGAGATATGAAGACAATCGTCAAATCATGAATTCATTTGATGTGAATGATGCTCCGGTAAATACTACAAATCATTACGGAGACTTTCTGCCTTCGTTAAATTTGATGTGGAGACCCGATGATATGAGCAATCTTCGCATGACAGCCTCTCAAACTTTGGCAAGACCCTCACTACGTGAGCTTGCACCGTTTTCGTTCTATGATTTTGTAAATACAATTTTAGTATTTGGCAATCCAAACCTAAAGAGAGCATTGATTCAAAATTACGACATAAGATACGAGGTGTTTCCTAATCCGGGAGAAGTAATGTCTGTCAGCCTATTCTACAAAAATTTTGAAAATGCAATCGAAGAAACAATCCAACCTTTGCAGAGTGAACTGGGAAAGTCATTTGCAAATGCTGAAGGTAATGCCATTAATTATGGTGTTGAAGTGGAATTTAGAAAGAGTTTCGGATTTATAAGTAAGATTTTGAACAATTACGCATTGAATGTCAACTTCTCTTATATCAATTCCGAAATTACGGTAAAACAAGGTAATGTAACAGACACAAGAACTATGTGGGGTCAATCTCCATATTCATTAAATCTCGGATTATTCTATCTCAATCCTGAGACACAAACCTCTGTTAATATAGCATATAATACTTACGGCAGACGAATACAGCAAGTTGCTCTCGTTGGAATGTACAATTTTGATGATCCACATATCTATGAATTACCAAGAGATGTGATTGACATATCAATATCACAATCATTGTTTGATAATACCATGGACTTGAAGTTAATTATACGAGACCTGCTCAACCAGCCCTTAATCTGGGAGCAAGGAGGGAGAACATTTGCTTCAAATCTGAGAGGTACAAATTTCGGCTTAAGTTTAAGCTATCGTGTGAATTAAAATATTTCGTTTATTTATTTTTAGGATGAAAATCAGATGAAACTACTTCTATTTATTGCTTTTGTAATTGTCACAGTCAGCTATTCTTCAGTCTCGGAGACAATTACTGCTAAACTTCTGAGTCCGGCAGGCGGCGAAACATATCGCCCGGGTTCTTCCATTGACATCAAATGGGATACTTCGGGAACATACCGCTCGAAATGGACTTTTCAATTTGCTGTATCACAGGATGGTCCATGGACTAATCTTCCTTCGGCATCCAACATCAAGGACAGTGCAAAAACTCGGGGTGTTTACGCAGGTGGATTTAGGACTCCGGCTATCGGAACAACAAACGGCTACTTAAGAATGATACTCGTAAATTCGGACGGTACATTGAATGAAGATGTACAGGACAGAAACGATATTCCCTTTACTATAGAGCAGCCGCAGGTAATGGTTCCGGACTCAGTTCTGAAAGATCCTATAAACGGCAAAGTATTTCTTACAAGGACAAAGGTTTATGGATTGGACGGTTACGTATATGTAGATGATGGCGGAGAATTACACATTCAAAGAGGAACAGTTATAATTGGCGACACAGTAGGGCAAAATTCTGCTATATGCGTTAATCGTGGTGGTAAGATATTTGCTATGGGCAGAAAAGATGACCCTATCATAATGACTAGTTCAGCAGCTCCGGGACAGAGACGCGGTGGTGATTGGGGCGGTCTGCTGATATGCGGTAGAGCAGAAACAAATCACCCGGGTGGTGAAGCTCAGCTCGAAGGTGGAATAGCCGATGCTCAAGGAATCAGAGGATGGTTCGGAGGTAAGGATAATCCTGATAACAATGATAACAGTGGTCATCTCGAATTTCTAAGAATTGAATTTGCCGGTATTGCTGCGAATCCGAATCAGGAACTAAACTCACTTACATTAGGTGGTGTCGGAAGAGGAACTCATATTAGCAATATTCAGGTCAGCTATGCAAATGATGATGCTTACGAATGGTTTGGCGGTAATGTAGATGCTAAATATTTGATTGCATTTGGTACTCTTGACGATGATTTTGATTGTGATAACGGATATAGCGGTAGGCTCCAGTTCGGTTTTTCTCAAAGACATAAAAACAGAGCAGATGTTTCTACTTCACAAACATGGGAAACAGACAATAACTCATCAGGTAATTATAATCTACCTTTGACAAAACCGATTTTTTCTAACTTCACTGCAATTGGTCCTTTACAAGACACATCATGGTCGGGTTCGCCGACAGGAGCTGCACCGGGTACTTATCATAACCGCTTTGGTGCTGCTGCTCAGATTCGTCGTAACGCACGTACATCAATTATTAATTCTGTGATTGTCGGATGGCCGAGAGGATTGGAAATCTTGTCTGACCAGGGACAAGTTGCTGCTTCACGTGATTCCTTATTATTCAGAAATAATAGTATGTTTGGCATAAAAGGTCAAGTTTTATCACTTTTGTCAAATAATGCTCCTATCGGTGATGATTGGACTGAAACTCCCGGATTTAATAATTTTGCTGATGTTTCATCTCCAAATAATGCAGCACTTAGTAATCCGTTCGTCATAGGAACTGAGTTTAATGCAGTTCCTACAAGTAGTGCAAACTACCTTGATAATGCTTCGTTTGCTAATGGAAGTGAGTCAGTCAAGATTGATGACGAGTTCTTCGACAAGGTTAATTATCGGGGTGCTTTCAGTCCTGTAATTGCTGAACGTTGGGATTTGCCTTGGTCAGAATATGATCCTATCAACAAACATTATGAGGCTAAATCTCCTTCTTCTGTGGATAATCAACATCAGTGGACTCTTGATGTCAATATCTATCCGAATCCGGCTAACAGCGTATCATCTGTCGTTTATCAATTAGCTAATGATGATGTTGTTACAATCAAAATTTTCAATATGACAGGTAGTGAGATTCATACAATTGCACAAGGTTTGAATCAGACTCAGGGATTCTATGAATTTGCTATTGATGTGAGAAACTTGCCTGCCGGAACTTATTTCTTAAGAATTCAAACAATGAATGGTGTAATTAGCAAACAGTTAAATGTAATAAAATAAATTCTAATTACTTTGTAATTTGATTGACAATCAGCGTAAAGAATTTAATTCTTTACGCTTTTTTTATTTTTGTTGTGTATTTTTGTAAAGTTTGCTTTGTTTAACTATTCTTTAACAAGTATTTTGAAAAAGTTCAATATTTATAGAGTTTCTGCTGTTACGCCCGAATTAAGAATTGCTAATCCAAACTTCAATGCTGAAGTAATATGTAATGTTTTGAATAAAAATAAATCCGATTTATTTGTATTTCCTGAGCTTTCAATTTCCGGATATTCTTGTATGGACTTATTTTTTCAAAACACTTTGTTGGAAAATTGTTATAAAGCGGTAGATAAAATTGTCAAAGAGTCCAGAAAAATAAAAAGCCTGATTGTCATCGGGTCACCCGTACATTCCGCTAATAAATTATTTAATGCAGCTTTAGTAATTGCCGGCGGAAAAATACTTGGAGCGGTTCCCAAAACGTATTTGTGCAACAGTAATGAATATTACGAAGAAAGATGGTTTACTTCTTCTTTTGACACAGATATAAAGGAAATTGAAATTAATTCTGAAATTGTTCCTTTTGGCAATGACCTAATCTTTTCCGATAAAAATAATCCAATGATGAAGTTTGCTTTGGAAATTTGCGAGGATTTGTGGGCACCTATTCCACCTTCAAATTATGCAGCTGTCAACGGAGCTTTAATTATCGCTAATTTATCTGCAAGTAATGAATACCTCGGGAAATCGGAATACAGAAACGATACCGTGAAGATGCAATCAGGAAGACTTATTTCTGCTTATGTATATGCTGCTTCCGGTGTCTGGGAATCCACCTCCGACACAATCTTTTCAGGAGCATCTATGATATATGAAAATTCTGTCTTGATGTCAAGTTGCAAGTCATTCTCGTTTAATACGGAAATTTGTTCAGCCGATATTGATATTGAAAAGCTATACAATGACAGAATGAAAAATAATACATTTGCAGGCTCAAAAACTGATAAAAGTTTTAGAAACATTTTATTTGATATAAAATTTGAAAATTATACTGATATTTTAAGAAAAATCTCACAAACCCCGTTTATACCGGATAATGAAAGTCAAATCACCTCCGTCTGTTCAAAAATTATCGAGATTCAATCCTCTGCCTTAATAAGGAGGATGAAACATATTAACATAAAAGATGTGGTTTTAGGAATATCCGGTGGATTAGATTCAACACTTGCATTGCTGACAGTCTATAATTCATTCAAAAAATCAGATATTAATATGAGCGGAATCCATGCAGTATCCATGCCCGGATTCGGTACCGGTAAGCGTACAAAAAGTAATGCTGAAGAACTTGCGAACTTACTTGGTGTCAATTTCAAAGAAATTCCAATCATAAATAGTGTTTCCGTACATTTCGATGATATTGGTCATGACAAATCAAAAACTGATATAGTATATGAAAATGCTCAGGCACGACGTCGAACTCATATACTAATGGATATTGCCAATTCGGTAAAGGGTATTGTCATTGGAACAGGTGATTTGTCAGAGTCTGCTTTAGGATGGTGTACTTATGGAGGAGACCATCTATCAATGTACGGAGTCAATGCAGGTATCCCAAAAACATTAGTAAAATATGTTATCGGATGGTACGCTGAATATGTTTTCAATGGACGGATTTCTGAAATTCTCGATGATATTATAAACACACCGGTATCACCGGAACTTCTACCGCCTGACGAAAGCGGAGACATATCGCAAATTACTGAAGAGCTTGTCGGACCTTATGTTCTCAACGATTTTTTTCTGTACCATTTTATTCGTCATTCATTTTCAGCCGAGAAGATTGTATTTCTTGCAGAAACAGCATTTAAAGGTGTTTATGATCGTACTTATATAGCAAATGCATACAATGATTATATCAAAAGATTTTTTGTAAATCAGTTTAAGAGAAATTCGGTTCCGGACAGTATAAAAGTCGGAACCGTGTCATTATCTCAGAGAGCTGAATGGCGAATGGCTTCAGATTGTGATTACAGCAGTTGGCTGATAAATATCAAATAACACAATCACCATTTTATGGCATCAGCAGCACTTTTAGCAAGTGTCAAAGCTTCCTGTTGTGTATTACTGAGTACTGTCAAGTGACCCATTTTTCTGCCGATTCTCGATTGCTTTTTGTTGTAAAGATGCAGATATACACTTGTATGTCTCAATAACTCTATTACATTGTCGGGAGTGCCCTGACCTGAACGTT
>JBAYPL010000002.1:0-29549 GCA_041677745.1 Kapaibacterium sp. (SeqCode) | reverse complement strand
ATATTGACTTGCTTCTACTTCCTGATGATTATTCAAGGCTGTATTGGTTCGATAAATCCGGTTATAATAATCATGCTATCATATACGGCGGAGTCGCACTGAGCCGTAAACCTGATAAAATGTCAATTCCATTGATGAATATTACTGATGATTTATTGCTTCCGAACTCAGTACCTGCCGGATTCAGAGTATCAGCAGTCAACATAGTTAATCAAAGTACGGAAATGTGTGAACTCAGTATCAGCATAGGTACACACGAAATCATCTCTTCTGAAACAATACAAGCTGATGCCGAAGTAATTTTCAATCCAAGTTATGTTCATTCATTTTATGACAATAGTGATATTTTGATAGAATTTTCCGGCAGCAATATTCAAGTTGACATCATCATCATTTTGGAGAAATTATTTGGAGCAGTCAAATGAAT
Organism: Kapaibacterium sp. (SeqCode); assembly: GCA_041677745.1. Taxonomy (GTDB): domain Bacteria; phylum Bacteroidota; class Ignavibacteria; order Kapaibacteriales; family UBA2268; genus JANJTB01. The sequence continues at coordinate 29,122 of JBAYPL010000002.1, read as the reverse complement.
AAATTATTGGCAATTTTGTGTTCATTGCTTTCCATAATTACTATTATATGTATTTGGCAATGTTGCGAATCAAGGGAGAGTAATACGGTAAAATTCTCAGAATATGTAGTGGATACACTATTTATCGAAACCGAACAAAAATTGATAGAAGTGGAGAAACTTCCTGCAAAGCTAAAGCATACACAGGATTCTTCCGGTGGATTTCGTGCAGAAGCAGACACAGTGATTAGTCGGGATACCATTTTAATCAGCTATAGTTATCCTGAAAATAATTTCAGCTTTACTGCAAAATTATCTCGTGATTCGTTGATAGTCGAGAAAATCAGCAGCTTTATTCCGCTTCCTGTTGAAGAAGCATGGTGGGAAAATCCGCTTTATTTACTTATTGGAATTATCATCGGACTTTTGTTTGGATTGTAAGAATAGAAAGGAAGTAATTAAATGAATAAATTAACCGGTGAATTGATAAAATCGTCGAACTTATATAATTTTATCAGACGTGTAGGAATTTTACCCGTACCGGAAAGAATAATAGGAAGATTCGGCAACTCATACAGGACCCTTGATGAATTGAAGAATGATCCGCATGTTTGGAGCTGTATTCAGTCCAGAAAGAGTGGCACACTTACTCTTGATACATTTATTGACACTGACGGGTGCAGTCCTGAAGTCGGTGAATTCGTCAAATATGTGTTTGAGAGATTGGATACAAATGCTCTTATTTCCGAAGTCCTCGATGCCATTCTTTTAGGATTTCAGGTACATGAGATAATTTGGATTCATGATGATAAACGGGATTCGTATCTGATTCCCGAAATGTTAAAAGTTCGCAAGCAGGAACTGTTTGCATTTTCACACGATGGCAAATTACTTTACAAGAATGAATCGAAAGAAGGATTTCTTGTCGTACCGGAATTTAAATTTCTTGTTTCATCATTTGAAGCAAATGCGACAAATCCTTACGGTAGTGGTCTATTGTCAAAAATCTACTGGTTTGTTACATTCAAGAATTCAGCGGTAAGATTTTGGGTAAATTACATGGAAAAGTACGGAATGCCCTTAATCTTCGGACAAATTAATCGCGGGAACTCACAACAAGATGCCGAAAGGCTCGCTGAGTCATTGGTTGAAATGACCGACAATACAGTAATCATAGCTCCTGATGATGTTAAAATCGAGATGAAAGAGGCTGCGAGAAATTCTTCATCTGAGTTGTTCGGTGACTTAATTAATTACTGTAATGCTGAAATCAGCAAATCAATATTATCCGAAACACTTACCACAGAATTGCACTCAGGCTCTTACGCTGCAGCACAAACACATTTTAAAATCAGAAAGGAAGTTATCTGCTCTGATACAAGATTAGCTGAGAATACATTGAATAAACTTATCGAATACATTGTAAAAGTGAACTTTGGCAATGTGAGCAATCCAAAATTCAGATTCGTGATAAATGATTCAGATAATGTCAATAAAATTGACAGAGACGTCAAACTCGCAAGTGCCGGTGTCAGATTCACAAAGGAATATTGGATGAAGACTTACGGACTTTCAGAAAGTGATTTCAACTATTGAGCACAAAACCGTTCATAATTTGCAGTCCGACGAACGGTTGATTAGCATTCATAAAGCACAACAAACTCCGGTATTAAATAAATTAAGACCGGAGTTATGTAAAATTAGTATTAGAGCTTAACAAACTCAACTCTCCTGTTTTGTGCTTTACCTGCACTCGAAGAGTTTTCGGCAACAGGTTCTGTATCACCCTTTCCCGATGTTTGTATTCTTGCTTCTGAAATGGAGAAGTCATTGACTAAAGAGTTTTTAACAGATAGCGCCCTTTTCACAGACAATAACTGATTATCACGGGCATTGCCGTCACTATCGGTATGCCCTATAATATTTATTTGCACATTTGGATTTGCAGTAAGGACTTCGGCAATTGATTTGATAACGGCAAAAGATTCAGGCTTTATTTTGTCTGAGCCGGAATCAAATGTTATACCTGTAGTAACAAACTTACCTTCATTCAATAATTTACTTCTTGCGTCGCTCACTCCCCCTGCAAGTTTTACATTAGTGAGAAGAACATCATAATCAAGTTCTGTATCAACGGAAGACAATTGAAATCTGATAACGTTGTAAGCAGCATTAATTTTTGCCAGTCTCGGAATATCAAATACTTTATTTTGATTTACCCAAATTCTGAATCGCTGCTTATTGACACTAATTGAAAAATGTATAGGTTTACGATGCCAACCTTTTATCCACTTGCCTGACTGCTCATTTTTGATTCCTGCTTCTGCACCATTCTCTACATTAGTAATCCAGAACCTTGAGTCGTATTTAAATTGTAAGTCCATCTCATAAACAATATTATAAAGAATACCGTCAGCATTAATATAAGAATCTCTGACACTATTCCCCGTATTATCCATCCTAAGAATTTCTAACCTGAAATATCCAAAATGGTCTTTCTCGTCGGGATTGGGGAAATTGCAGAGCAAATCAAATTCGACTGTAAAATTCTCAGGGAAAGAATGATTTATGTCGGGAACATATAGTGCATCATCGGACACTTTCAGCCATTTACCCTCGTATCCCGTTGCTGTAACAACTTCACCGCTGCCGTTTGTATTCCAGTTTACAGGGAAGTCGCCAACGGGATCTTGCGAAAAATCTTCAAAAAACAATAGATTCTCACCTGCCGTAAAATCAAATTTGGAGTATGTTTTCATTGTAGGTTCCGTTACGCCGCCCGTAGCATCGTTTTCTTCGTTTTTGGGGGACTCGGCAGCATTTTCTTTGCTTTCATTTTCTTCTTCTTCTTCTTCTTCACCCTCTTCAAAAGGTTTTTCTAAGGCTTTTTCAATTGCTTCTTCTGTCTTTTCTTCTATTTTCTCTTCAACTTTTCGTTTTAATTTTTCACCAAGACCAAATTGAGCAAAAGTTGAACTAAATCCGAAAAAAAGAGCAATTAGGAATGTTGTTAATACTTTCATAATTTTTCTCGAAAATGTTAAGAGAGACGATTTTCAAGAAGTTGATAAAATAAAATTATTGTAAGTTTTAAAATAAATTAATATAAATTGATTTGCCGTTTTAATTAGTATTTATGTTATTTTAAATCATTTTAAATAATCTCAGGATGCTATAAGCCGAACCACAAATAACATAACAATTTAAGCTGCGTCTTCGTTCAGTTTTACAGCTACAACCTTGGATACACCATCTTCCTGCATTGTTACACCATAAAGCGTATCGGCAGCTTCCATTGTCTTCTTGTTATGGGTAACAATTAGGAACTGTGTATCAATACTGAATTCTTTTATCAACTTTACAAATTTGTCAATATTTGCATCATCAAGGGGCGCATCAACCTCGTCGAGAATACAAAAAGGGCTGGGTTTTACTAAATAAATAGCAAACAGTAAAGCTATCGCTGTCAATGTTTTCTCACCACCCGACAACATTTCAATTGAGTGAGGACGCTTGTTGGGCGGCTTGGCTGTTATGACAATATCCGACTCCAGCAAATCATCACTTTCGAGATTAATATCAGCCTGTCCATCATTTCCAAAAAGTTTTTGGAATAAGTCTTTGAAATTTACTCTGATTTTATCGAAAGTCTCCCTGAAATGCTTCTCAGCAGTAGAATTTATTTCCTCGATTGTCTCTACTAATAATTTCTCGGCTTCAGTCAAGTCAGACATTTGTTTTTCATAAAACTCAAGTCTCTCATTTTGGACTTCATATTCTTCTAAAGCCATGAAGTTTACATTACCGAGCTGAGCAAGTTTTTCTTTAAGTATCTGAATTTCTGATTTTACAGCTTTAGCTTCAAATTCAGGATTAGCTTCGTAAGTAAGGTCCTCGATATCAGTTTCGTATTGTTCCAAAGCTCTTTCAGTGATATTCTGAAGATGTGAATTTGTTTCTGTTTCCATGATTTCAAGCTGATGAATTTGTTCTCTTATTTTATCAAAATCTTTGGAGACAACTCTGATTTCACTTGACACAAGCTCATGTTCCTTGTCAATTTCCTTCTTTTGAATAATTAAAATTTCACAGGCTTCTCTAATTTTATTAGATTCTGACTCTGAACTTGCAAGTTTTTCACCAAGTATCATGATATTTTCTTCAATCTCATCTTTTTGGAAATCAAGATTATCAAATTCATGTTTTCTCTGTTTGATTCTTACAGTCAAGCGTTCAATTTCATTATTCAATCTTTGGGAATCCGATACAGAGGCTTTTAGTGAAGATTCGAGTTCAACAGCGACCAATTCCGAGTTTCTCACAACTTCCTGTTTTTCGGATAACTTCTTCCGAGAGTCGTCAAGAAGCGATTTCTTTTCAAGAAGCTCAGTCTGTTTAATTGTAAGTTGCTCATTAAGACTGTGGATTTCAGACTCGGAAGAAGCATCATCTATTGAGAGTTCACCTAATTCATCCTGCAGACGGAGCGTATTTTCATCAATGAAATTGATATTGTTATTAATCGAATCTATCTTCAATTTCAATTGTTCAATATTACGTTTATTATCCGAAATTTTAGTTTCGTTTTTTTTAATATTTTGTTGAATATTGTGAATTTCGATTGAAGCCAAGTCGCGAGCAAGATTATCCCTAATTATAGTAAATTGCTCAATTTCTGAATTAATAACATCAATTTCTTTCTTTACTTTTTTTATTCTTTCCTTTTTTCCTACCCATTGTCCTTCTTTCTGTGAAACAGAACCACCGACAATTAAACCGGCACTGTGATACATCACACCGTCAATACTGATACATAAATCAGCCGATTTTGCGGAAAGCACTTTATGCGCCGTATCAGCATCTTTTACAAACAATGTACGTCCGAGCAGACCTCTTAAAAAATTACGTATATTGTCTTCAACTCTTACAATTTCACTTACCCAACCAATAACTCCTTCAACATCAGGAATATCGTCCGGCGGCAGAATATCCGGTATTAAATCGAGGCAAACAAATCCAGACTTACCCTTATTTTCCACCTTTAATAAATTGAGTGCTTTGTCAGCAGAATTTCTATCACTTGTAAGGAAGCTGTGAGCATACTCTCCGAGTGCAGTCAATACAGCAAGACGATACTCATCATCAGTCCCGACAATTTCACCTAAAATTTGTTTTTCGCTATCAGGTTCCCACTTGTTTGTTTCAAGCAAGAACTTAGAAGCAGTATTATTGTCTGTCAATGAGTTGAGAAAATCAAGAGAAGCCTTACGACTGCTAAGATTATTCTGTTTTTCGTTCAGAGCCTGCTTAATTTTTTCAAGTTCTGATTCAAGAACAATTTTCTGTTCAAAAGCCGATTTTAGTTCATTTTCAAAATCAAGTAATTCTTCCTGTAATTCAGGAAGTAATTTCTGATATCTTGTAATATCATCGTTAATATCTTCAGCCTGACGCAAGTATCTGTATTTATCTTCTGCGAGCTGTTGAATCTTTCTTTCAATTCCACTTTTTCTATCCTTACTTCTACGAAGGATATTTTGCAGAGAATCAATTTTATTTTTTAATGAAAGAGAATCATTTTCGAAAGAATTTACCTTTGATTCAATTTCTCTTACTTCACTTAATGCAAGTTCAGCCTCAACTTTCAAGCTTTTTAGAGAGTTGTTATGTTGGGAAATATTGCTCTTCAATTCTTCGGTATAAATCTTAACATCTTTCAGTTCATTTTCTTTCAACAGTAGAATCTGTTCAGATTCAGAGATATCATCGGATATTCTTTTTTTAGAGGAATCGAAGGAAGCGGTTTTTTCGGTGGAGACGGCAATTTTTTGTTTCAACTCCGCAATTTCTCTAAGCAGATTCTTTTCTTTGACTGTGGCAGCATCTAAGTCATTATCTAAAACAGCAATTCTATCTTTGATATTTTTCAGATTATTTTCAAATTTTGAAACCTCGATTTCGCATTTAATTTTTTGTGATGCAAGCTCTTTCAGTTTGTTGCCAATTTCAATTTTAGCGGAATGATATTGCTCGAATTCACGAGCAAACAGCTCCAATTCCATACTTCTTAAATCATTTAAATACTGATTGTAGCGTTTGGTTTTTGCAGCTTGACGAGATAATGAATTAACATTTTTTCTAACTTCCTGAAGAATATCATTAATACGCTCCATATCCGATTTAACAGAATCGAGTTTTTTAATTGATTCTTTTCTTCTTGCTTTATATTTCTTGATTCCGGCAGCTTCTTCGAACATAGCACGTCTATCGTCAACTTTACCGCTCAAGATAGCATCAACCATCTTCAATTCGATTACTGAATACGAATCGGAGCCGATTCCGGTATCCATAAACAGGTCCAGAATATCTTTCAGTCTGCATTGAGTCTTGTTAAGCAGGTATTCGCTTTCACCACTTCTGTATAATCTTCTTGAAACGACAATTTCGTTATACTCGGTAGGTAATATATTCTTTGTATTATCAAAGGTGATTGATACCTCTGCAAGACTTAGAGGTTTTCTGTCTTTTGTACCGTTAAAAATCACGTTCTCCATAACATCCGAGCGTAATGTAGAAGCTTTCTTTTCCCCTAAAACCCAACGTATTGCATCCACAACATTAGTTTTACCGCAGCCGTTAGGTCCTACGACAGCAGATAAGCCCGGAGCAAACTTCAGCCGAGTTTTTTGAGCAAAAGATTTAAAACCGACAATCTCTATATCAGATAAGTACATTTTATTGTGATATTATTTTTAACCTTGACAAAAGACGAACGTTAAAAATATGACTTTTTGGAATAATATTACAATTTAAATTATAAACATTAAATGTGGAATAAAATTATTTGCAAATGTAAGAATATATTATTAACGTCTTAATTGATTATTTATATGATTTAAATAAACACTATACAATTCTTAGATCAATTCGCAATAATCGTATGAAAATAATTGCGATGAACAATTTAGTCACTCTATTGGATTTATGTTACAGGAGATACAGACAAGACAAATACATACAAAAAACCCGCAGATTCATCGGCGGGTTTTAGTAAATTGTTCTAATCAATCCATTTCCATAGTTGATCTGTGCTGTCTTCGAGCTGCCTTAAGTCTTGCCATGCGTTTTTCAACGGAAGGCTTCATAAAAGCTGTACGTTTCTTGAACTCTCTCAAAACACCTGAACGTTCATATTTCTTCTTGAAACGCTTCAAAGCTCTGTCAATATTCTCGTTACCTTGAATTGTTACGCCTATCATTAATTTCACCTCCCTTTACATTGGCAATAATAATTAAAAAAGAATAAATTAGTTGGTTAAATTTTCAATTAGCTTTTTCTCGTTATTCTTTTCGAATTGAACGATAATAGCATGACCGCCGTTACTTGTTACTTCCTTAGATCTTACAATACCAACATCATCCCAAACGGAGTGAAAAATCACGTCACCGATGCTGTATTCATCCTTAGGCGAATATCTGCGAGCATCTTCACGTGATATATGAACCACAGCTTTGCTTTTATCGGTATCTACTTCAATGGCATCAAGATTTACGAGCTGTGAATGACGGCTCTTAGTGCATCTTGCCCACTGGTGTCTTCCGCTCTCGGTCTCAATTGGCTCGCCAATAAGTTCATGTTTGGTTTCTTTCATAAGAAACGGAGAATAGAGCGTTATATACTTAGCTCTACGTGATCTTTTTCTGGTAGTAACTACTGCCATAGTAACCCACTTATTTTTAATTTAAAGAACGTATAATTACAAAAATACGAAAAAAAATGAAGATATGCAAGTATTAATTAATTCAATGATGTATAAGCAGATGAATTGTTGAGTTGATTAGACGCAGAGTAAATAATTTTAATTTAATTATTTCATTTATATATATTTGCTTATTTTTAACAATGTATAAATGTAACTTTGTGAATTGCTTATGAAAATAGATTTACATGAGAGGACTGCATTAGTCTGCGGAGCCTCTAAGGGTATTGGTAGGGCAGTAGCTGTAGAACTTTCAAAATCCGGTGCCAATGTCATTTTAGTGGCACGAAACATGAAAGATTTGACCTACACGACAAGTTTGTTAAATCCTGCCGGCAAACATTCTTACATTATTGCCGACCTACAAAATCCGACTGAGGCATTAAACATTATTAAATCACAATTACCCTGCGAGAATTGTATTGATATTCTTGTCAACAACAGTGGCGGACCACCAAGCGGTAAAATTATCAAGAGTGAAATCAGTGATTTTATTGATGCCATGGAGCGACATTTACATGCAAGTCATCTGATTACTCAAGAATTGAGCAAGGGTATGATAAGCAAGAACTTCGGGCGAATAATAAATATAATTTCTGTATCAGTTAAACAACCGATTGAAAATCTCGGAGTTTCAAATACTGTAAGGGCTGCTATGGCTGCATGGGCAAAGACTTTGTCTATTGAACTGGGTGCTTTCGGCATAACTGTTAACAATATTCTTCCCGGACAGACAGCAACTGACAGACTAAATTATTTAATTGAAAATATCGCAACTGCAAGCGGTGAAAGTACCGGTGAAGTTGAACTTCGTATGAAGTCAATGATACCTGCCGGAAGATTCGCCAAACCTGAGGAAATTGCATATTTGGCTGTGTTTCTTGCTTCTGAATACTCTTCGTTTATAAACGGAACGAGCATTCCTGTTGACGGAGGATTTGTAAAATCTATTTAATATCTTGTATGGTAATTCATTATGACTTCTACCACAAAATATAAAAGTATTCCTGAAAGATTTTTAGACAGGTGTAATTTATCATTCGAAGGAAGACCAGCATTCAGATACAAAAAAAATGATGAATGGCTGGAGTTGCATTATAATGAATTAAGAGATAAGGTATTCTGCCTGGCATTAAGCCTGATGGAACTCGGAATTCGGTCAGGAGACAGAGTCGGTATAGTATCCGAGAACAGAATCGAGTGGATTATTTCCTCTCTGGCTATCAGTACAATAGGTGCAATAGATGTGCCGTTATTTCCGATACTAACATCTAAACAGGAAGAAGCGATTTTCAGAGATTGTACTGCAACAGCAGTGATTGTCTCTAATAATTTCCAATTATCCAAAATATTAGAATTTAAGGATAATCTGAATTCATTGAGACATATAATTCTCATGAGTGACGAAGAACTGAGTATAAAAGATGTGTTCGTTCACAATTTGAATGAATTAATTGAAAGAGGCTGTAATTTCAGAACTCGTGAGGATAGAGAATTAATTATCTGTGAGCAGATTTCCAAGATTAATCCCGATGACCTTCTCACTCTGATTTATACAAGCGGTACAACCGGCGATCCTAAAGGCGTTATGCTGACACACGGCAATCTGCTCGCTAATATTGACGGAGCCTCCTCTCGTTTGCCTGAATTGCATAAGTATGAGTCCCTGATGTATTTACCTCTGTGTCATTCTTATGAGAGGCTTGCAGGATTTTATGTACTTTTTTTCGGTGGTACTTTGATAACACTCGCCGAATCAATTGAAGCTGTGCCTTCAAATGTACTCGAAGTCAAGCCTTCACTCATTACAACCGTTCCAAAAATGCTTGAGACGATAAAAAAGAAGGTATATATCAGCATCGAAAAAGAAAGTAAAATTACCCAAAGAATTTTTAAATGGGCTTTAGATGTTGGCAGAAAGAAAAGCTTGCTTGATTCGGAAAATAAATCTAATTCTTTTGTTAATACCCAATACAGAATCGCCGAAAAACTAGTGCTCTCCAAGTTACGTGAGAAACTCGGAGGCAGAATGAAACTGTTTATTTCCGGTGGTGCTCCGTTACCTGTTGAAGTTGGTCATTTTTTCCACGCTATAGGGATAACAGTACTGCAAGGATACGGACTTACGGAAGCTTCGCCTGTAGTTGCAATTAACTCCTTAGATAACAATGAAATCGGAACAATCGGGCTTCCACTTCCGAATTTGAATGTCAAATTAGCAGAAGACGGAGAAATCCTCGTCAAGGGTCCAAATGTCATGAAAGGATATTGGAATGACCCGGTAGCGAGCAATATCGCTATTGACGGTGAAGGATGGCTTTATACCGGAGATATTGGCGAATTTACCGATAAAGGCAACCTGAAAATTACTGACAGGAAGAAAAATATCTTCGTTTCTTCCGGTGGCAAAAATATTGCTCCTCAACCTATAGAAAATCTAATTAGCCAAAGCAGGTATATAGATAATTGTGTATTGATTGGTGATAATCGTGAATATATTACAGCCCTCATTACTCCTAATTTTGAACAACTTAAGACTCTTGCCGATAATTTCGAAATAATCTGTAATAACACGACAGAGTTGATATCTGATTCGAGAATTATTCAACTTATTAAAGATGAAATTGATTTTTACCAAAGGGATTTGTCGAAATTTGAAAGAATACGTAAGTTTAGATTACTTTCTGAACCTTTTTCGGTGAACGGTGGGGAATTAAGTCCCAAAATGAGTATTAAACGTCATATTGTGGAAAGAAAATATTCAGACTTGATTGAAATGATGTATAAAAGCTGAATTCATACACATAGGCAATAAATTATTATTTTTGCACGTTTAAATTCTAATATTTATAAACATTATTTTAGTTTGTACGTAAATAATTATTATTTGACATTAAAATTATAATTTTAAAACAACTAATTTTGAAAGGTAATCAACTAAATGAATATCAGGAACCTTATTATCCTTAGTATTATAATTTCTGTACTAATGGTTTGTAAATTATACGGACACGACAGAACAATCAAAGGAGTGATACATGACTCTGAAAACAAACCGATACCGAGCGCGACAATAAGACTCGAAAATACAATGCTTGGAACCATAGCAAATAAAAATGGAGAATTCATACTAAGGAGAATCCCTGACGGTAAATTTAAACTTGCAATAACAGCCGTAGGATATGAGCCATATTATCATACAATAGAGTTCGAACATGAAGAAGGCGATGACATGGATTTAAATATTACTATGTTTGAATCCATAGTTTACTCTGGGGATGTAGTAGTAACTGCAACACGTTCGGACAAAATTTACGAGGATGTACCTGTTAAAGTATCAGTGATTGACGACAAAATATTCACTTCAACCCAATCAACGGCTTTGCGAGACGGACTTCGTTTCCAGCCGGGATTGCGTGTAGAAGCAAACTGTCAGAATTGCGGTTTTACTCAAGTCAGATTGAATGGACTAGAAGGAAGATATTCACAGATATTAATTGACAGCAGACCAATATTCTCTGCATTGAACGGCATGTATGGATTAGACCAAATTCCTGCTAACATGATTGATAGAGTCGAAGTGGTCAGAGGTGGCGGTTCATCATTATACGGAGGTAATGCTATTGGAGGAATAATCAATATCATTACACGCAAGCCTGAAGAAAGCAGTTTTGAAGCAAACTATTTACACGGCTTCATCAACGGAAGCATTCCGGACAGAGCTATGCAACTCAGTGGTTCGAGTGTTACTCAGCGTCAGGATGCAGGCGTCTTTCTTTTCGGAAATTTTCATGAGCGTAATCCTTGGGATGCAAACGGGGACGGATTTACTGAGTCATCACTTTTGAAAGAAAATTCTTTCGGAGCCAGAGCTTTCTATGCACCAAGTGCATACAGCAAGTTGTCTTTGGATTTTCATTCCATAGGAGAATACAGAAGAGGCGGAGACCAACTGGATTTGCCGCCTCATGAAGTAATGATGGCTGAGGATTTAACTCATGAGATTCACGGTGGTGGATTGACCTATGAACAGTATTTCAATGGTAATATGACCAAGCTCTCTCTTTACACTTCAATGAATTTTACCAATAAAAGAAATTATTCCGGTATCGGCATGGACCCTAACGGCTACGGAAAAACAAACAATAAGATATATGTAGCAGGTACTCAATTTTCACATGCTCTTCAAGATTCATGGATTGGCAGTAATGTGCTTACATTCGGCTTAGAATATCAGCATGATAATGTTGTAAATGAAGCAACAGGCTACAGAACTTCACTAAACCAAACTACTAAGCTCTGGGGATTTTATTTTCAGACAGACTGGATGATGACTGAAGACTTCAACATATTAGCCGGTGCAAGGGTTGACAAGCATAATTTTATTGATGCTCTGATGTTCAATCCGAGACTTACGGCAATGTACAAGCCGGTAAAAGATATGACAATCCGTGCAAATCTTACTACCGGCTACCGCTCTCCGCAAGCTTATGACGAAGATTTGCATGAAAGCTTACGTTCCGGCAAAAGGATGATTATCCAGCTTGACCCGGCTCTGACAGAGGAGCGTTCATTCGGTTTTTCAATGAGTGCCGATTATACATATTACATTGCAGATTTACCGGTCACTCTTTCGTTGGAATATTTTAATACCAAGCTGATGGATGTGTTTGTTAACGAAGAGAACGGAGTTGATGACGCAGGCAATATCCTCTTTATTAAGAGAAACGGCGACGGTGCTGTTGTTCAGGGATTGACCGCAGAGTTCAAAACATTCCTTTCTTACGATTTACAGATTCAAGCAGGAATGACTTATCAAACAAGTACTTATGACTCCCCTGTCGTTTGGTCTAATGGTGATATAACAAGCGGGATACCTGAACAAACGACAACGAATATCCTACGTACTCCTAATCTCTACGGATACCTGACTGTTTTTGCCAACTTGACTGATATTTGGGATTTCAATATTACCGGAATCTATACCGGCAATATGTATCTGCCTCACTATGCAGGCGGTATCAGACCGGACGGTACAGTTTTAACGGAAGATTTGATGTTAGAAAGCCCTGTGTTTTTTGAAATTAATCTTCAATCTTCGGTTAAAATACTTTCAAACCCGGACTTGACTCTGAGTTTTGGTGTTGTTAATTTATTTAATCAATTCCAAGATGATTTTGACAGAGGACCCAACCGTGATACAGATTATATTTACGGTCCAATCAGACCTCGTACTTTCACCGCAGGATTGAAAGTGGGTTTCAATTGATTGTTCAGTTAACATAAGATGCAGATGAATAATTTGAATTTAGCATTATTCATCTGCACTATATGATTCTTTAAGATGAAAAACATATTTAAAAATTATTCGTTGTAAATTGTAATAATTTAATTATTTTAACCTAATACTCGATGACAAATATGAATACTACAAAAGAACATAACGAACGAATTGCAAAGATGAAGTTTTCGTCGGTATATCCTCACTACGTCAATAAGGTTGTCAGCAAAGGCAGAACAGTGGAAGAATTGCACCAAGTCATAGAATGGCTCACCGGATTTGATGAACATAGGATACAAGAACTGATTAAGGGAAACGAAACATTTGAAGAGTTCTTTAGTCAAGCTGAGCTTCACCCAAACGCATCATTAATTAAAGGTATGATATGCGGTTACAGAATCGAGGATATTGATAACGCATTAACACAGAAAGCCAGATACCTCGATAAGCTTGTTGATGAATTAGCCAAAGGAAAAAAGATGGAGAAAATTCTCAGAATTCAATAATCCACGTATATATACATGTATATAATACGCTGTATAAAGACAGTTTAGTCAATAATATTTCTTTTACTATTCATTTGAGGATAAGCAAATATTTCGAATAATAATTTATCCTTAATCCATTCATTAGATATAAATTTCTACAACTCACAAAATTCATAAAAAAAACGGCATGTATATTTCAACATGCCGCTTAACTAAAATCAAAACTGAGTTTCAGATTATCTTACAACAACCATCTTCTGAGCAATTTTGACGCCGTTTGATTCGAGGAAGTAGAAGTAAGTTCCACTTGCAAGATTATATTGTGCAGCATCAAAATTGATAGTGTAAGTACCCTCATTGTGCATACCTTCAGTAAGGATTATGTTGCTTATACCTGTTGCATCAGACATAGTAATCTTGACGTTAGCCATCTCGGGTACGATATAGCTTATAACAGCAGAATTTTGCACGGGGTTAGGAGTAGGAGCAAACAGGCTGAAACCGTTACTGTTTTGTTCAAGTACACTCATAACTCCGCTGACAACAGTTACAGCGACATTATTACTGCGAGAAACACCACAATCATTGGTAACTTCGACATAATAATCACCGGCGTTATCATGAGTAACTCTATTAATAAGTAAGAGAGCCTCTGTAGCACCTTCGATAGGAGTACCATTATGGTACCATTGGTAGTTCAGAGTTTCTTCTGCATCGTTACCGACAGCAACAACTTCAAGTAATAATTGTCTGTCTTCCTGAATTTCTGCATCCATAGGCTGCATAGTAATAACCGGGCTTGTCTTAGCTGTTAGAGTAACAACTTCAGACTGCATACTAATTTCAGTATCTTCGAGGCTGACAACGACATGGTAGTTACCTTCATCAATATCCTGAACATCTTGGATACGTAGGTTATTTGTGTTTGAACCTTCGATTTTAGGCAGTTCATCAGTTATTTCTGAACCATTTAAAAACCACTGATATTTGAGTGTTTTAGTGCTCAATGTTGTAGCATTAATAACGAAGTTAGCTTCATTACCGACACAGACAGCATTTGACATTGGTTGTTGGACAATTGTAATCTCAAGGTTTTCTTCATAGAGATTAGCTTTTACTGTCTCAACTTTTCCGCATTGTCCTTCAATTGTAGCATAGTAAGTACCTTCATCAGAATTTTTGAAGTTTCTGAAAGTCAAATAATTTGACCTTGAGCCGGAGATATATTGATTATCAGTCAAAGGAATATCATTAGCTTCATCAACGTACTTGAACCATCTTACTATTACTTCATCGTTGGCAATTGCTTCTTCGATATTCTTACCGTTGACATGAGCGTCGAATGACAATGTTGCTACCGAACCGGTAAATACATATTGAGTCTTAGGTTCGCGTGTTATGTCGGTAGGACGGGTAATATACACAGCTACCGGGCGAGAATATACCGGCATAGTGTTGCCCGGTCCAAAGACCTGACAGCGATAGATACCAGCTTGGTTGTGCCTCAAGTTAGGGAAGAAGAGAATAGGCTCAGTAGCACCCGGTATAGGAACATTATCAAGCTCCCATTGATAAGTCATAGGTGCATTGTAACCAATAGCTGCCGAAACAGTCAATAGGTTTTCGGTAGTTCCAACACAATCAACAAAGCCGTCAGTCTGACGTTCGATATAGATTGAGAGTGATATCTCATCCGAACCGGCATAGTAAGAAGTTCTTGTTTCACCGTCGTAATCTGAGACTTCAACATAGTTGCCGATAGGGTTGTCAATTGCGTTGTATAAATTGGATTCAAACAGAAGTGAACCATTATACACTTTCAGATGCGGATCGGATGGGCTGAAAAATTCAACTTCAAATTCGCGACTGTTAAGCATAAAGCCGGCATTGTTAATCTCTGCAATATCAGAGTAATTTACTCCGCTGATGTTTGCAAGAGTATTACCGTTAGTATAGATTACGTTATCGTCAATACCGTTGGCATTCGATGTAATTACTGCAGGACCATTACCTTTATTAACAAAGATGTTCCTCATAACTGTTGATGAGCTTCCGTTTACACGAAGTACAGGATTAGCGTTAAAATCAACCGAAACAGTATTGTAAATAATTGACATTTCGGGTGAATTATCAATATCAACACCCATAATATTAGTACCCATCAGCATATTATTACCTGCGGCACCATAGGCATTAGTTAAATCAAGCAGTGCAGCGCCGTAGTTTGCTGATTGCGACATAACAACAGAGTTCCTGTTTACAACAGCAAATGCATTGTTCACCTGAATTCCGTTCATGTTTGTACAATTATTGATTTTGTTACCTTCAATATAGCTTATGTGGCTTGCATCGGGTGAAGTATGGCTGACGCTGATAAGAGCATCATTTGCATTGCCTGTACCGACAATATCAGAAATATTATTATTACTGATAGTAGTACCGTTGATTGAGTAAATAGCTCCATTAGGATTAGCACCTGAAGTAATTTTCATGGTGTTACCGGCTATCATGACATTATCACCGTTGCCTCCGTCATTAATGCTATTATAAATGGCATACCAAGAAAAGTTATTGATATTATTTCCGGTGATGTCAATTACAGGTGAAATTCCGATATTTGAATAAACAGCAATCGAACCGTTATTGAAATCATTTTCCAATAATGTTAAATTGTTTGTGTTCTGCAAATTCAAAAGATTATAAGCATGATTCTTAGGAGAATTTGCCACTCCGTTGAAATTGACCTTATGGAATGTAAGTCCGTTAACATTATTAGCCTCAACCAACCTTCCGGCATTGCTTATATTTGAATTATTATTCTGAATAGTCAAGTATTCAAATTTGACATTACTTATGTTAGCAATTTGCAAAACAAAATTGTTTGCAGATGAAGGGCTGTTTGAAAGTGTAACAGTGTGTTGTCCGGCTGATGGTTTGAAAATTACATCATTATTGTTTTCAAGCGGATTGTTAAGAATTATTTGTCCGTTATATGTACCCGGACGAATTTCAATATTTACGGTACCCGGACCGAATACACCACTTGAATTCAAATAAGATGCTGCTTCTGCGGGAGATGAGAAGTGAGCATTTGCACCACCGGCAAAATATGTTCCTGCTGCAAGCGATGGACCTATACCGCCTTCGTAGCTGTCATTTGTAGGATCTTCATCATTAACCCCGTTAGGACTTTCGGTATATAATTCTACTGTAAATGGTCCCAAAGGTGTTTTGTTATAGAATGTGTAAGTACCCATATCAAGGTCAATATACTGGTTTTGTTTCACGTGAATTCCGGTAAAAGTCTTAGGCGGAAGATCTTGTCCGTCAATAGCCCAGTAAACTTTCACGCTGGTAAGCGGTTTCGGAGCATAGTTCATGACTCTTGCGCGAACAGGAGTTACACCGGCACCAAAGCCTTCAGGGGGACCAAAAAATCCAATGGCACCACAATCGTTTAAGCTTGGAGTAACGTTTGTTTGATATGTATCATTCGATGGATCAGCATCCGGATTTTTACCGTTCACGTCTCTGACTGTAAAACGAATACGGAATGGATTGAACTGAGTTTCGTCTTCAGAATATGAGAAATCATAATTTCCGAAATTTATGTTTGCAGTCTGTCCATTTCTCATGTTGCCTGTCCAAGTATATGTTCCTTGGAATTCATTGTTTACCCACCAGTCAATATTACAATAAGTCATTGCTGTCTCTTCATTTGAACGCAGAGTTGCGATAACTGGATATGAACCTACAAGGAACGGCTTTTTGGGACTGGTAAGTTGTGTCATCTGTGCATCAGGTATCGGTGGAATCAGGTCAACTGTATAATCCTCCACTTCACCGTAATTCTGACCATCACAAGGTACAGGAGTTGTAGAATAAACCATTCTGACCCTCAATCTTGTTTTTCCGGCTGTAGCACTTGTCGGAACGGTAAAATCTGCAGAAAAGGTTTGGGCACCATCATTTGTTTCAAGTGTTATTACTTCTGTACTTTCGTCAAATTTGTAGTCCTGATTGTAATCAATCCACATAGCTACTTGATCACCTGACCAAGCATTTCCGTTGACAACTTTAACAGTATATTTCTGTCCCATTTTCAATTCAGTAAGCATGTCTGTATAATCGGAAATTCCATCGCTCCACTTACAGTCGGTACTGGCTATTTCGTGTAGATGGAATTCGCAAATGTACTCATCTTGATACGTAGTTTTAGCATCACAATACTGTGCCTGAGACTTTGAGAAAACAGAAATCATGAAAATGCTACTAATCAGCATATATCTGAATAGTTTTAGGAGATTGGTACTAATAGACATCTCATCACCCTATATTTATTTATAAAAACATAATTTATTTAAATCCGCTTCTAAACTTAATCAAAATTTGTTCTGTTTCAAAAATTAATTTACAAAATATTTTCCAATTACCAAAATTATTTTTACAAAATACTTAAATATATTCAGCTTTTAAGCACATTTTTTTTAAATATGTATCATATATGAACTTAACATTAACACTTTTTCACAGTTGTCGTTTCTGTCCCAAATCTTGCACCATATAATAATCTACGCATAGTTTGAATAATTATAAATAAAATTCTACAAAATAATAACATAGCTTATAAGATTAAGTTACAATATAATATAAATTTAAACGATTTTTTAATTGTATTTGTCAAAACAAATGAGAGGTGCGAATATGAAAGCAAAAGATATTTTGCTGAAGAAGGGTCCGGAAGTCATTACAATTGGCGATAGGAAGACTCTGGGTGAAGCCCTCAGAGTGCTTGTTAATAATAATATCGGTGTACTACCGGTACTGAGCACAGAAGGCAAGTTTATAGGAATCCTAAGTGAAAGGGATATCTTGCGAAAAGCTGCTTCCACACCGGATACTTTCATGAATACCTTAGTATCCGATGTCATGACGAAGCGCATTATATATGCTGATTACGATGATGACATTGACTACATTGAGTCAATCATGACTCTTAACAAAGTCAGGCATCTTCCAATAATGAAGGATAAAATCATCACCGGTCTTATATCAATCGGCGATGTTGTCAAAGCATCGTTAAGTGATAAGAAGTATGAAAATAAATATCTGCTTGATTATATAGCAGGTTCAGTTAAATAGTCCTTTATCGGCAGGCTTATACTTTATATTTTGTTTATTGTTAATAAATATTAATTTTATTGCTAATAATATTTTTATATTTACCTATTAATATTATTAATTTTAACTAATAATTCCGTAATATATGCCTGCCTATTTTCTTCTAATCAATCTGAAATAAACTCTATGGATAAAATCGGGAAATTTCAAGTTCAGTGATTCAACACAAGCAGATAGTCAATACCATCAGGAGAAGTTAGATGATATTTGAAGTTTCCTTCTGATTTGATATAGTGTTATATAAAGAAAGAATGAGTTTACATACAATAACAATTGTTTTTAGGTTTCTAATATCTTTTTCTTTGAAAACAGTTGGAACTTTAAAATGAGATTATTGAACTTAGTATTATTCTCACTGATACTTATTTCTGAATTAAAGGCAGAAAATGATTATATAATATACGATGCATCTCGCTCCGAGAAAATTTCGCTTAATGCTCTCAGTGAGCAAATCAAAGAATTCGATGTAATATTTTTTGGTGAATTCCATGATGACAGTCTGAATCATGCAGTGCAAGCAGAATATTTAAAATCGGTACTTGAATCCGGAGTAAAGACTGCCGTCTCACTCGAAATGTTTGAGCGTGATGTACAATCAACATTGAATTCCTACATTAAGGATGAAATCAACGAAGAAGAGTTTTTGAAAAAATCGAGACCTTGGCCCGATTACAGCAAATTCTACAAGCCATTGGTTGAGCTGGCTAAAGAATATGAGTCGGACGTAATTGCAGCCAATATACCAAGGAAATATGCAGCCATGTACGTCAATGGCGGCATGAATGCGTACAAAAGCCTTAGCGACGAAGAGAAGAGCAATATAGCACAGACAATGGTTCTCACGGAAGACAGTTATCTCGATAAATTTCTTGAGACCATGACCGGCTCAAAAGATGCAGTCAAAAGTCTCGATGCAAATCAGGAGAACACACTTTATTTATACTACGGGGCTCAGTGCATAAAGGATGAGACCATGGCGGAATCCATATTAAAATACCACAAATCACATCCTGATACAAAAATAATTCATTTCAACGGCGACTTTCATTCGAATAGCTTTCTCGGAACAGCAGCAATGTTGTCAAGAAGAGATGATGAGCTTAAAATAGCCGTCATCACACCAATATATTATTCCTCACCCGATTCAATAGACTTCAGCCAAGACTATTCGGATCAAGGTTCTTACATACTATTCCTGCCGGAATTCAAGAGAGACAAAATGCAGAGGATGATGGGTGGAGCATCCCATTTTGGTGAAAACTTTGTCGTATCACACGATATAAATATAGAAATCAACCCCTCAAAATCCTTTATAAAGGGCAGTGACAAATTGCGTTTCAAGAATCCGATTCTTAAATCATCAAGCGTAAAACTGCTGAATACTTTGGAAATTACTTCTATGAAATCAGGTGACAACAATCTAAAATTTTCTGTTAAACCTGCCGATGATTATTATAATGAAATAATCATTGAAAACCTGTCATTAAAAAATCAAAGCTATGATAACGGCGGTATTGTCGAATCTTTCGAAGCTGTAATTGAATACGAAGGCATTGTAAATTTTCCGCCTTCTGAAATCAATATGGTAAAAAGACATTCAAACACACTCGGTATAATTTCCGATAAAGAGGATTCCGGAATTTATTTGCCGGGTGGCTCATTTTACCCGCAAGCAGGCAAAGATCTTGCAGAGTTCAATATTTATGTTACTCTGCCTAAGGAATATAAGTTAGTTACTTCCGGAACAATAATTGAAAATATCGGTACTGGAAATGTTATTTATCAAGTTAAATCGGAAGGGAATTATGACGATGTTACACTCGTAGCCGCTAAATTTAAAGTAATCGAAAAATATCACGACAGTGTGCGATTTGCTATGTATTATTATAATGAATCTCCGCACAATATGAGATATTTGGAAGAATCAATCAGGTATTATGATTTATATACCGACTTATTCGGAAAATATCCCTATAAATCATTTATCATTGCCGAGAACTTTTTCCCTACCGGATTTGCAATGCCCGGTTATACTTTATTGTCAAACAGATTGACAGCGATGCCTTGGGTTACACTCTCACCGGGCTCACTTGCACACGAATTTGTACATAACTGGTGGGGCAACAGCGTGTTTGTTGATTATACTGTCGGAAATTGGTGCGAGGCTCTCACAACTTTCTCTACAAACTACTATTATAATATTCTTAATACCAACAAAGCTGCAGAACTAGATTGGAGAAGAAAAGCTCTTATTTCAATTGATGCCTTACCGGATGACATGAATTACCCCGTCAGTGATTTTAAATACCAAAAAACAACTTATGATGCTGCTATCGGATATTCGAAAGGTGCCTTTATTCTCGACATTATCAGAAAGATGATTGGTGATGATAGATTTTTCAATGCTTTAAAATCATTTGCCGAAAACAACAATGGCAAACGTGCTTATTGGATGCATTTAACCGGGGAATTTACAAAAGCTGCTAAAGATACTTTGAATGATATTAACTGGCGGAATGTCATTAATGAGTGGTTACGAACTAAGGACATACCCATCATTAAATATGCCGATTTACCGACTTTCACTGATGACTCACTGACTCTGAAAGTTGAATCAGATATTAAAAGAACTATGAAATTACCTATTAAAATATCTTATGCTGACAACTCAAATGAAATGTTCCATTATCTTATGCAGGATTCGGTCTGCACGATAACTCTTCCGAAGAAAGGAGATATTGAAAAAATTGAACTCGATCCTGAACTCGAATGTTTGAGAAAACTTTATCCTTGGGAAAAACCATTTAATCTTGAACGCACTCTTTCGGCAAAACCTGTAATAGTATTACCGGACAAGATGTCACCTGAATTCAAAATTGCCATGGATTATGTCAATGCCATGAAAGAAAGTGGTTTTAACTTCGATTATTATACTCATGATAATTTGAGCGACTTCGACAAACAGCATTCATCACTGATACTACTCGGGAATATTAAAAGCAATTCGATTATTGCAGATTATGCCAAGCAATTCCCCGTAAATATTAAACTTAACGAAACAGGAATGACCTTTGATGGTAAGCAAACCGAATTCATTGATGATGTCATGATGGCAAGCGTCGAACATTTGAATAAGCCGCAAGAGTTCTGCACCATTATGTACTTCAACCATTTACCTGACGCTTCTGCTTTGAACCGTTTCAGCCATTACAGAACCTACTCACTTGTACTGCTTAATTCAAAGCGACCCGGACGCCCTGTCTTCGATATGGAGATATACCCCGCAAAAGTTGATAACTCGAGTATGATATGGCAATTAAGATAAGTAATAAAATTAATAAATAGAATGTGTGCTAATCTGTAGGGAATGCAAGAATGTGTTCCCTGCAGACTACAAATTCATTCTTTTCAAGATTGACAAGTGTATCATAATGTTGATTCACAAAGAAAAACAATTAGTTCTTTTGTAAGATATATGATGCTTCCATGCAGAAATAATTGCGTATAATCCGGCTTTTTGCTAAGCCGTTAAGTTTCAAACTTGGAAGTCCGAATTTCATTTTAAACACAGGTCTCAAAAGATAATAATCTGATTTGACCAATGAGTAACCTGCAGCCTCGGCAGCATTAAGGAATTTTTCGGGAGATAGTCTGATGTCGAGCAAACGTGTAACTTCCTCAATATCCTGTGGTCTTCCGCTACTGATTAGCTTACGGAAAATATTCTCCGGAAGATGATGTATATAGGGCAGTTTGCTTGGAAGCTTACCGGCTAATGTATGCTGGTGTCCACCATAAGGCGAATTGTAGGGAGGGAATGTAACGTATAGGAATCCCCCTCTTTTTATTACTTTACTTATATTCCTCAGAGCAATTTCAGTATCATCAAGATGTTCAATGACATCACGCAATATTGCAAGGTCATATTTGCCGAGCCAGTTTTTTTCAGGTTCTCCATAGATAATATCATTATAGTAATAAGTAACATCAAGACCGGCGATTTCCGTAATTTTTCTTCCCATAATCAGCCGGCTTTCAGCAATATCGGTGCCTACACAATCTACAGCTCCTTTATCAGCGAAAGCATGTAGAACACCGCCTTCGGCAGAGCCAATTTCAATAACTTTGTCACCGGGTCTAAACACCGCTGTTTCTGTTAAGTAGGGTACTATAACATCTCTGCCCAAACCATACATATAACCCCAGTAATATTTATCATTATCGGAGATTTTACTGTTAAAAACCAGGTCTTTTACTCTATCACTCATTTTATTGCTGATAATTTATTAATTTTGCATCTTACGAAATTGTTTTTTAAAAATTGCTAATTAATTATGAAAATTGCTTATTTATCAACATTTTATCCCTTCAGAGGCGGAATAGCACAATTTAATGCTGCACTTTACAAGCAATTGAAGATAGATAATGATATTCGGGCTTATACATTTAAGGTACAATATCCCGAGTTTTTGTTCCCCGGGAAGACTCAAATGGTACAGGAAAATGATAATGCAGAATTTATTGATTCTATACCTGTTCTCAATACTATTAATCCTATTTCATATCAGTTTGCATCAAAGAAGATATCCGAGTTTTCACCCGATTTGCTGTTGACAAAATTTTGGATGCCTTATTTTGCACCTTCACTCGGATATGCGGCGTCCAAGATGAAAGGCAAATGTGTGAGAATCAGCATACTCGACAATGTGATACCCCATGAATTGAGACCGGGTGATATACAATTGATAAAATATTTTCTGAATCGTAATGACGGATTTATTGTCATGAGTGAAGCTGTCAAGAACGACTTATTAAGATTGAAGCCTAATGCCAATTTTTTATTTCACAGACACCCTCTATATAATCACTTCGGTGAAAAATTGTCAAAATCTTCAGCAAGACAAGAGCTAAAATTACCGCAAGACAAAAAAATCATATTATGTTTCGGATTTATCAGAGATTACAAAGGAATTGATTTAGCAATTGAAGCTGTGTCACGCTTGGGTGATGAATATCATTTGATAATTGCCGGTGAAGTGTATGGCAGTTTCGAAAAGTATGAGAAGCAAATCAAAGATTTAGGAGTTGAATCTAAAATTTCACTGTTTACAAGATATATATCGGATAATGAGACTCCTTTATTCTTTTCGGCTGCCGATGTATGCCTGCTACCCTACAAATCTGCAACTCAAAGCGGAATTGTCGCAATATCTTATCATTTTGATCTACCGGTAGCCGCAACAAATGTAGGCGGATTATCTGAGATGATAGAACCGTTTAATTCCGGCATCATGATTGAAAAAGCCGATGCGGCACATATTAGCGGTGGATTAGAAAAATATTTCCAATCGGATATTGGAGAATTTGTACAAAATATTCATAATTATAAATCTGAAGCGTCTTGGCATAGTTTAGCCGACAACATTATAGAATTTGCTGATAAATTGAGAGCTTGATGAATAGTTTCTGGAAAGAAAATAACAAGAAATTTATAGTACTTGCACCAATGGAAGATGTTACTGATACAGTTTTTCGTGAAATTGTACTGCAAATATCAGAGCCTGACACACTCAACGTACTCTTTGCAGAGTTCACATCTACTGACGGACTTTGTCATCATATTGGTAAAGACCGAGTCAGTCACAGGTTGTTGGTCAGTAAAAGCGAAAGAGAATTACAAAAAAAAAACAATGTAAAAGTAATTGCACAAATCTGGGGCTCCGACCCCGAAAAGTTCAGCAAAGCTACGAAGATTATATGTGATGAGTATGAATTTGACGGTATAGATATTAATATGGGCTGTCCCGTAAAAAAAATCGTAAAGCAGGCTTCCTGCTCCGAGCTCATAAAATATCCCGAACTCGCCAAAGAAATTGTACTTGCAGTGAAGGAGGCTTCTAATATTCCCGTTTCAGTCAAGACAAGAACAGGTATTAAACAGCATGATACGGAGAACTGGATTTCGAATCTGCTTTCCGTCAATCCCGATTGCATCACCTTACATTGCCGTACACAGAAGATGATGAGTGATTATCCGGCAGAATGGGAAGAAATGACAAAGGCTGTCAACGTTAGAAATTCCGGCAATCATGACACAATTCTTATTGGTAACGGTGACATCAGCTCACTCGATGAATGTTATGATAAAATCAACAGTTACGGTATCGAAGGAGCGATGGTTGGAAGAGGAATCTTCAAGAATCCTTGGATTTTCAATAAAACACAAAATCAGCACAGCCCTGAGGAAAAATTGCAATTATTGTGGAATCACGTAAAATTGTTCTCTGATACTTGGGCTAATGAGAAAAGCTTTGCCATAATGAGAAGATTCCTGAAAATATATACCTATGATTTCTATGGAGCAAGTGAAATACGTGCCAAAATGATGGAGACTATGAAACCTGATGATGTACGTAATATCCTTGAAAATACTAATTACAAAATCAATTTCCATGATTGATTCAAAAAATATATTTCAGTACTATTTCAGGACTAAACCCAAAGAGTTCATGGTATTCGCTGCCAATCATTAAGGCAGCATCACTTATTAAAGCATACATCACTAACAGTTCCATAATATTGGGTTCTGTACGATATGCTGCTCTGAAACACAGATATTCATCATAGTCATATTTTAATGCCAATGACAATGCTGACACAGAATTGATGATGATAATCATATCCCCTTCTGCTGTCAACTCTTCGTTGATTCTGTATCCTGCTCCGAAAACTACCGACTGATATGCTGTTTTGTCGGCTTGCTCCGAATAATTTCCAAAAATATTCCTTAATATGAATCCGACTTTAAGTTCATCGGATAAATCAAGGACAGTCCCGACATTGGCAAACACAAGCGATTGATTTCCGTAGTCTTTGATGCTTAATGAGGAATATTCCAGGGAAGCACCCAAGGTAATCATATCATTCAATGAAGCAGAATAACGTAATTCAGAAGATATTTCTGAGTACAGACTACCTCCAAGCCCATTAAGATTCATTCCGAGACTGTGTATGGAATCGGCTCTCCAAACTCCTGATATCATCATCGGAGATAATTCACTGAAACCGAAACGCGACGGCTTAGTCCTAAATATTAAATTACTTGAAGAATCCAGGTACATTGCTGCGGGATTCAGCAGGGCGGCAGACTCCGGACAGCTTAATCCGGTTGAATGTCGAAAATTAAAATAGCTCATTGCACCATAGTTTTGACTTTTTGAAGAATTTAAGCAAACTATCAAAGCAAATATTACCATAGCGAGATTTTTATTCGTCTTCAAAATAATACTTGATTTTTGTTGTTATATAAAATACTAACTTATGAAAAATTTAATTTTATTAAAAAATATATTTGGATTTACGCTATGAGAAAGCTATTTTTTTTCGTGTTTTTTTTGTTTGGAATAACATGGCAAATGAAGTCTCAGGAAATTGAGGCTCATGTATCTGTCAACGTGGAACAAATTCCGCAGGAATATCGTATTAGTATCAATACGATAGCCAACGATATTGAAAGATATTTGAACAACCAAAGGTTTACAAGCATAGATTGGGAAGGACCTAAAATACCCGTTGATATTACAATTGCATTAGCCGGAGGGAACAGAAATGTTTATTCAGCACAGATTTTCATAGCTTCTAAAAGGCATATTTTCGGCACCGATGGTGGTCAGTCCATTGCTTTAAGATTACTCGACAAAACTTGGACTTTCGAATATAATCTTGGTGCTAATCATTCATATAATCCACAACGATACGATCCTTTTACTACACTTCTTGACTTTTATATGCTGTTGATTATCGGCTTCGACCTCGACACCTATGATGAGCTGTCCGGAACATCAGTTTATGAACAAGCTAAGTTGCTGGCAACAATGGCAGCATCTTATCAAGCGGACGGATGGCAGACAATTTCAAAGCCCGGGGAGTTTACCAGATTTAATTTTATCAATGAATTGACAAACATGAGATATGAAGAAATTCGTAAGTTGATAGCAAGCTATTATCTCGACGGATTAGATTTCATGTCGGAGGACAGGGATGCAGCTCTTGCCAACTTAGCTTACGTAATTCAGGAATTAGCTGATTACAAGAGAAATAAAATGGTAGAGCACAGCATAATATTGCAAGCATTTTTCGAAGCCAAGGCACTTGAACTTGCTGAAACCTTCAAAGGATACACAAAACACCCAGGAGTATTTAAGGATTTGATGTATTTAGACCCGACAAACACGGCTGTTTACGAAGATGCTTCTCAAGGAAGATGATAATTGTGTAGTATGCAATTTACAAGTCCGAGTATTTAGTTTTACTGACCGCTTCAATTGTCTTAATTACAAATGAAGCGGTTTATTATTACCTGATAATATTCACTTCTCTTTCTAATTTTACTTTAAATTTATCAAAAACATCCTCAATTATTCTTTCCGATAATTCAATTATTTCGCTGTAGGTGCCATTACCTGTGTTAATCAATACAAGTGAATGATTTGGAGATACAGAGATACCGGAATTTTCTTTTAATTTTTTCCCTTTCCAACCAGCCAACTCGATTAATTTTGCTGCTGACAGTTTATAATTCTCCGAATCTTCAAATGCCGGTATATCAGGATATTTTTCTTTTAACAACAAATAATCTTGCTTGCTTATAATAGGATTTTTAAAAAATGAGCCGGCATTACCGGTAATTTCAGGAGAAGGCAGCTTACGTCGGCGAATTTCTACTATTAGTTTCAATAAGTTTTCAGGATTCACAGTAAAGTTTTTATCTGATGCAATTTTATTTTCAATGTCCTTATAACTGATTACAGGCTCCCATTGCTTAGGGAATAAATAATATACTTTCAGAATTACATACCTATCGGGATTTTTTTTAAAAACTGAGTCGCGGTAAGCGAAGTTACATTCATTCTTATATAGAACCAATAATTCTCTGTTTACTCTGTCAAATACTTCAGTTTTGTAAAAGAATTTCTCCTGTTCGACACCATAAGCACCTATATTTTGGATGGGAGCAGCTCCAACCTTACCGGGGATTAAAGCTAAATTTTCCGGACCATAAATTCCTGACTCAATCATACCCACGACAAAATCGTGCCATATCTCGCCTGCACCGGCACTAACTATGGTATGATTATCATTATCCTCTTCAATATGAATTCCTTTGATTTCAATACTGAGAGTAAGTTGGTTCAATCTTGGCGGGAGAATGACATTAGAACCTCCGCCAAGGATGAAAACATCCTGATAATATTCCAATTGCGGACTTAACAAATCATCGGCTGAGAGCACGCAAGCATAATTTGTTGCAATTGACGATAAACCGAAAGTATTTCTTTGATTAAGTGAAAAATTCTCGATTATATTCATATTTGTTCACAAGCAGTTATAAAATTCTTTCCAAATCAGCTTCACTTTCAATAAGTACAAGTCTTGCTTTACTTCCGTCGAAGGGTCCGATAATTCCGGCATTTTCGAGTTCATCAACAATTCTACCGGCTCTTGCGTAACCTACTTTCAGTCTTCTTTGAATCAATGAAACCGAACCTTGCTGATGGCGAACAATCAATCTTGCCGCTTCTTCAAATAAAGGGTCTCTGTCATCAGAGTCATATAGAGCAACATTTTCGCTTTTTTCATTAACTGAAGGCAGGTAGTAGGGTTCGGAATAACCCTCTTGGTTACCGATGAAATCACATAGACTTTCGACTTCATCGGTACTTATGAAAGAATTTTGGATACGAACCGGTTTAGGCAATCCCGGAGGCAAGCACAACATATCACCTGTACCGAGCAATTGTTCGGCACCTTGCATATCAAGAATAGTCCTCGAATCAATTTTGGACTTCACAAGATATGAAATTCTTGCCGGAAAATTTGCCTTAATAATACCTGTAATAACATCAACAGAGGGTCGTTGAGTTGCAACGACCAAGTGGATTCCGATAGCTCTTGCCATTTGCGCCAGCCTTGTTATAGGTTCCTCAATTTCCTTCGAAGCAATGAGCATGAGGTCAGCCAATTCGTCAATTATTACCACGATATACGGCATGGGCTTATGTACCATTTCTTTGACCTCTTTGAAAGCACCCTGACGCACTTTAGCATTATAATCCGCGATATTCCTTTGGCGAACAGAGGCTAATATATCATATCTCAGCTCCATCTCCGCAACTGCTGCCTTGAGAATTGTTACTGCATCTTCAGGCTTGGTTACGATTACATCTTGCACTTCAGGTGAAGCAGCCATATAGTGATTTTTAAGCTTACTGTACGAAGGAAGCTCTACCTTCTTGGGATCAATCATAACAAACTTTAACTCACTGGGGTGCATTCTGTAAAGTAAAGAGCCTATTATAGTATTAATTCCTACGGACTTTCCTGAACCTGTAGAGCCTGCAATCAGAAGGTGAGGCATTTTTGCAAGGTCAATT
>JBAYPL010000001.1:0-33313 GCA_041677745.1 Kapaibacterium sp. (SeqCode) | reverse complement strand
CCGGTGGTACGATTGCCCAAATGTTTATGGAAAATTCACAAAACATGAAAATGATGGCTGATACTGCAAATCAGCCGAACAATGCAGAGATTTTACACTTCTTTGAAAACTTTTCAATATCACCTTGGATAATCGTTGCCTTCTTATTTTACTTCTTAGCCGGCTACTTTATTTACTCATCACTCTTTGCTGCTGTGGGCTCTGCTGTGGATCAGGAACAAGATGCTTCACAATTGACAATGCCAGTAGCACTACCCATCATTATTCCGATTATTTTCATACCGAATGTTATGAATAATCCAGACGGAACAATTTCAACAGTACTTTCACTTATCCCGTTCTTTTCACCTATACTGATGGTTTCGAGGATTGCAGCCGGTGACGTTCCCTTGTGGCAGATTCTTCTGTCAATTGTACTACTTGCCGGAACTTTTGTATTGTGTTTGTGGTTTGCTGCCAAAATATACAGAGTCGGTATTTTAATGTATGGGAAAAAACCTACTTTCAAAGATATCATTAAATGGTTCAACTTGGATTGATGTAATGATTTTGATTGCCATCGTTTGTTTATCTTGAAAATATTTCTGCCGAAGTCATTCATTTTTTTTCTGACTTCGGCAGTATTTAACATTTATAATAATTTATAGAATATCAATGACACCACCGCCAAGGCAGTATCCATCTTTATAAAATATGGCAAATTGACCTGAACTTATTCCCTGGTCGGGTGTGTCAAGTTTAACAATTGCAGAATTCTCGTCTAAATAGTCCAATGTACATGAATATTTCACAGCCCCATGTCTGAGTTTTACCATAAGTCTGTTGTCAAGGGGTCTTTCGGGTATCCAGTTAATATTTACAGCTTTGAAAATATCATGATTTACTCTATCGGTACTATTGTTTCTTGAAACATAAATTATATTGTTC
Organism: Kapaibacterium sp. (SeqCode); assembly: GCA_041677745.1. GTDB lineage: Bacteria > Bacteroidota > Ignavibacteria > Kapaibacteriales > UBA2268 > JANJTB01. The sequence goes on along the minus strand of JBAYPL010000001.1, from coordinate 32,386 downwards.
TCGATATCTTTCTTGGCAACATACCAAGGTCCGCCGCTTAAGCCCAGTCCGGTTCTTTGACCGATTGTGTGAAACCAATATCCTTTATGATTTCCTAATATTTTCTCGGTTTCAATTTCAACAATATCACCTTTCGATTCACCGAGATGAAATTTAATAAAGTCATTGTATTTAATTTTTCCCAAGAAACAAATTCCCTGACTGTCTTTTCTTCTTGAAGTCGGTAGATTAAACTGCTCGGCGTACTTTCTAACTTCATATTTAGAATACTGTCCAATAGGGAATAATATTTCTGATAACTGCCGTTGACTAAGATAAGTCAAGAAGTAAGTCTGGTCTTTGACCGGATCGGGTGACTCCTTCAAAAAGAATTTTCCGTTCATCTCCTCTATTTGGGCATAATGCCCCGAAGCTGTTTTGCTGTAAGCCCCTGCTGTCTTATTGATAAATTTCCCGAATTTAATATGACGATTGCACATAATGTCCGGGCTCGGTGTTCTTCCTGCTTTCAATTCATTGATAGTGTATTCCACCACAGTATCGAGGTATTCCTGCTGCATATTAATAATTTCGAGGTTTACCCCGAGTTGCTTGCAAACTCCACGTGCATATTCCAAGTCTTCCTCCCAAGGACAATTCCCAAGGAACGCAAGCTCGTCTTCAAGCCAAATCTTTAAATAATATGCCGTGATATCATAGCCCTGTTCTTTTAGTAAACAAAGTGCAACAGAGCTGTCAACACCACCGGATAGCAGTACCGCTGTCTTCATAATTTAGTATCTTCAAAATTTATGTAAAAAACTATAAATGCAACCACAAAATAACTTACCACAACACTAACGAGATTCGTATATAATATTTTAATTAATATTGTATCATGAAGATATGAGTATGGCAGACCTAATAACAATGAACTTAGAACCGATAATAAAATGAACGAAATGATATAATAAAAAACTTTAGTCCACCTGCCGCTGACTATAGAATAACTTATTGACATAGCCCTGTATAAATTTGTGTCTTTGAATGAAAAGACATATATTGAGAATGACCAATATACCAAATACACAGTTATCGGTATGAGCAATATCATAAATATAACAGGATAAGTAACAGAAAAGTACATCCAAGCATTGAAGCAAATAAATACTAAGACAGGAATAAAAATATTCAACACCGGTCGTGAAATGAATTTACTGTATATTTCCTTGAAAACATGCAAAAATGTAAAATCACCGGTAAATAATATTTGTTTCAATGATATTGCTATCGCTACATTCCCGAAGAAGCTGAGATAGACTGCAATATTCATAGCGCCAAAAGTCCTGAACCAAGTAAAATATTCCGACGGATTGAATTCCGACAAGGTAGTTATCGGGAAAAAAGCAAGAAAAGTATTTAAAGGAATATAAACTACAAAAGCAAGAGGGAAAAAAGCATTATAATTTGTCCTGTATATCTCCCAGGCTATTGATAGAATCTCGCCGATATCAAATTCACGCGGATATATTTCAGTGCTTTTTTCCTGCATGACATACCATTAAACAAATCTCGATATAAATTCTTTCACAACATCGTCTTTACTCTCGTGAAGCCCGTCAACACTGCCGAGATATCTTAATTTTGCATTATGCAACATTGCTACATTTTTGGCAATTCTGAATACTGAAAATAAATCATGTGTTATCACAACAGAAGTAACATTCATCTTCTTTGTCAATTCTGCAATTAAATCATCAATCTGCTCAGATGTAACAGGGTCTAACCCTGTCGTTGGTTCATCATAAAAAATATACTTCGGACTGCCGACCAAAGCTCTTGCAACCCCAACACGTTTCCTCATACCACCTGACAAATCAGAAGGCTTTTTATTTTTTAGAATATTCCATTCTTTCCGGAATTGCTCTTCTCCCACATCATGAACCTCAGGAAGCAGTTTCACGGCAGACAGTACACGTATTGCTTCAGCTTCGAGTAAATTAGTGTCACGATTACCATGTTCATACATGCCGAGGATTGTATTTTCATAAACATTCAACGAGTCAAACAGAGCAGCACCCTGAAAAACAAATCCCATCTGTCTTCTCAAAGCGAATAAATCTTTCTTGCTGAGTTTGTCAATTTGTTTTCCATCAACCTTAACTGAACCTGCATCAGGCTCGAGCAGTCCTACTATGTGTTTTAACATCACACTTTTGCCGGAACCGGATTTTCCTATTATACAAATAGTATCTCCGTCAGGTATATTGAAGCTGACTTCGTCTAAAACGGTTTTTGGTCCAAAGCTTTTACTTAGTTTGGTAATTTCTATCATAATTCTGAATTTTTATCTGTCAATATAAGCAAAGTCTATTGTTCTCTTATCGAGATTTACTTTAATGATTTTCACTTTAAGTCTTGTGCCAAATCCGAAAATCCTTTTGTGTTTCCTTCCTACAAGTCTGAACTTAGATTCATCAAAAATATAGTAGTCGTCTTTCAAGTCTCTTATGTGAAGCAATCCTTCGGCATAGTTTCCATCAAGCTGAACAAACAAGCCGAAACTAGTAACACCTGAAATTGTTCCCCAGAACTCTTCTCCAACAAGCTTGCTTGCAAGTACTGTGTGAGTCAATTTTACTGAGGCTCTTTCAGCTTCCATAGCCATTCTTTCGGTATTGCTGCAATGTCTTCCGGCGTCACGACAGAATATTTTAAGATAATTAATTCTCTCATTGTCCGGCTTAGACTTCATGAATTCTTTCAGTAAACGATGGACAATTAAATCAGGGTATCGTCTGATAGGCGACGTAAAATGTACGTATTCGGGAAATCCCAATCCATAATGTCCTATATTTGTCGGTTGATAAACAGCTTTCGCCATCGAGCGTATCAGTACTTGATGAATTATTGGTTTTTCAGGCAGGTTTTCAAACTTCTGTAAGAGTTTATTTAAATCTTTCGAAGTAGGTGATTTTTTCAAATTAAAGTCAGTCATACTTTTGAAAAATTCAATTGCTTCCAATAGTTTCTTGTTGTCTGGCTCTTCATGAACTCTGTACAGAGTTGGCAGTCCGCCGGTGCGAAGATACTTGGATGACAACTTTGAAAAGTAGTTAGCAACACATTTGTTGGCAATCAACATAAACTCTTCAACCAAAGATGTTGCCTTAGTAGTCTCCCTGACTTTTACATCAATAGGATATTTGTTTTCATCAAGAACAAATTTATATTCTCTGGTTTCAAAGTTAATGCTGCCTTCTCTAAACCTTTTTTTCCTTAAAGTATCGCTGAGTTTATACAATTCGAGAATAAATTCAGCATTGTCGCCTCTGCCCGATTCAATTATCTCAAGAACTTCTTCATAATTATATCTTCTTTTACTTAAAATTAATGACTCGTGTACCTCATAATTTTTAACTGCTCCTTTGGGACTTATTTCCATAAAGCAGCTGAATGCAAATCTTGGTTCGTCAGGTTTGAGTGAACATATTTCGTTAGATAATTCTTCCGGAAGCATGGGCACTACTCTATCCACAAGATATATGCTGTTACCTCTTGTACGTGCCTCAATATCAATCAATGAATTTTCCGTAACGTAATGACTGACATCAGCAATGTGAACTCCGAGCCTGTAATTGCCGTTATCCAAAATATTCAGTGACAAGGCATCATCAAAATCCTTGGCATCGAATGGGTCTATGGTAATAATCAACTCCTCTCTCAAATCTATTCTTCCTGAAGGTTTTCTCTTCCCGGGTGCTTTGAATTTCTTAGCTTCCTCAATCACTTCAGCCGGAAAATCTGCCTCAATTTCAAACTCTTTAATGATTGAGTCATATTCTACTATAGGTATTCCTGCCTTGCCGATGACCTCGATTATTTCTGCACTTGGATTAATACCCGGGTCAGTCCATTTAAGAAGCTTAGCCCTTACTTTGTCACCTTTCTTAGCGTTTTTTAATTTTTTATCAGGTACGAGGAAATCAACATAATAATTCACATCATCTGGAATTATAAAGAAAAAATACCCGTTGTGGTCTAAAGTGCCTACAATTTCATTTTTATTTCGTTCAAGTACACTTATCACCTCACCTTTGGGCTTCTTACCTCTTTTTACAGCATGAAGTTGTACTAATACAGTATCACCGTCGAATGCAGTGTTGTAAAATCTCTCCTTAATGCTAACTTTCGGTACAGACGCGTTCTCGGTTTCAACAATCGCTTTTGAATGATTTATCCTGAATATACCTTTTATGGTAGCGTCTTCTTGTATTCGTTTGAGCGAATACCTCCTTCTTGGAAGTTTCTCGATTATTTGCTTCTGCTCGAGATCATCGAGCACATCTCTCAGTATAATATAATCAGTACTATCAGATTTAATCCTTAAAAGTTTAGCTATATCATTGATTTTCAAAGATTGAGAGCCGTCTTTTAAGGTGGTGATTATTTCTTGAATCAGTTCTTGTCTTGTGATTTCCATAATTTGTTAAATTTTATATTTGTAAAGCAGTTGATATGTATTCTTCACATAATTTAATATAGACTGTAATTATCAAACTTAATTGTAATATAATGCAATATTTTATTATCCTTTTTTTGACATGTCATAATTAATTTAAGTGTAAAATATTCGTAAATGAATTTGATGAAACACAGACAAACTAACATCTTTTTTTAATCGGAATAATATCCGATTTATCTCGATGAATTAAATATATCTTCAAAATAATCAATGAATTAATATTTTTTTTCTAATAAATGTAAAATATTTTTAATACTTATACTTTATGATAAATTTACACTTTTAATAAACAATTGAAAGAGGTGCTTATGCCAAATGAAACACAAATTTATACTAATCCCGTAAGTTATCCCCAATATCCGACAATACCAAAGTATAAGTCATACACAGCACGTAATTTCAGAAAAATACCACAAATACAAGAGCATTTCAACGAGCAAGAATTAAAAGAAATGGAAGTTGTTGCAAAAGTACTTCCATTCAAATCTAACAGCTATGTAATTGATGAATTGATAAATTGGAACAATCCTCGTACAGACCCGATATTCAATCTAACATTTCCTAACAGAGACATGCTTACTAAGGAACACTTCAATCGAGTTGAGAAATTACTCGATATGGAACTTAGTAAAGAGCAATTTGAAGATGAAATCAACTTAATCAGACATGAATTAAACCCACATCCTGCTGGACAAACAGAACTCAATGTACCGGAAATTGACGACCAAAAACTCGAGGGTGTACAACATAAATATGACCAAACTACCTTATTTTTCCCGGCTCAAGGGCAGACATGTCATGCTTATTGCACATTTTGTTTCCGTTGGCCACAATTTGTAAGAATGGACGGTTTGAGGTTTGCTACAAGTGATATTGATACTGTAATCGAATACATTAAGAGTAATCCCTATATAAGCGATATTCTCTTCACAGGTGGCGACCCTATGGTAATGAATCCGGGAAGATTTGCTAAATATATTGATGCTCTTCTCGATGCCGATATACCACACTTGCAGAATATAAGAATCGGTTCTAAATCATTAGCTTATTATCCTTATATGTATGTTACAGAAAACGGTACAAAAGTTTTAAATGCATTTAGAAAGGCTATAAGTCAAGGGAAGCATGTAGCTTTCATGGCACATTTCAATCACCCTGTCGAACTTTCAACAGATATTGTCAAAGAAGCCATCCGTAGAATTAATGATACCGGCGCAAGGATACGAGCCCAATCTCCTGTATTCAAGCATATTAATGATTCTCCTGATGTATGGGCTAAGCTTTGGAGATACTTGGTTAAATTAGGATGTATTCCTTACTATATGTTTATTGCTCGTGACACCGGCGCCAAACATTATTTCAGTGTATCTCTTGAAAGGGCATGGGAAATTTTCAGGGATGCTTACAGCCAAGTAAGCGGGTTGGCCAGAACCGTCAGAGGTCCTTCCATGTCTTGCGGTCCAGGTAAAGTTCAAGTTCTAGGCGTGTCTGAAGCAGCAGGTCAGAAGATTTTCGTTCTACGGTTTATACAAGGAAGAAACAGCAATTGGGTCCAAAGACCATTTTTTGCTGAATATAATAAAGATGCGACATGGATTGATGACCTTAAACCTGCTTTTGGAGAAAGTAAGTTCTTCTTTGAGGATGAATATAGAGAAATGTACAATACAAAAAATATAGATTATGAACTATTAATAGAAAACTAAATATCTAATCTTATAAGCTGTTGATTTTAAAAGCATCGTTTGAGAATTTGCTCAAAACGATGTTTTTTTTTTATTTTTTTTTAGAAATTATTGAAATAATTTTGTTTTAAGATAAAATAGTCTTATTTTTAAATCAGATTAAATTGTCTGATTTTAAAAATATAGGAGATTTATAAATGAAATTACTTGTTTTAATTACTTTAGCAGCCGCCATGGCACTGTTCACATCCTGCGGCGGAGGTGGTGGTGATGAAGGTAAAACGGAAGCTGCAAGCGGAGCCGATAAAGGTATCGGTCCTATCAAGACTGTATTTGTCGGCAACCTTGATGCGGCTTTGGCATCAAACGGAGAGAAGATATTCAATTCAAAATGTTCAGCTTGTCACAAGGTAGATGAAAGGTACGTAGGACCTAGCCTTCGCGGAGTATCAAAGAAAAGGACACCGGAATGGATTATGAATATGATCATGAATCCTGAACAGATGATTAAAGAAAATGAAGAAGCCAAGAAGCTGTATGCAGAGTTTATGACACCTATGGCAAACCAGAACATACCTCAGGATGAAGCACGTGCTTTACTTGAATACTTAAGAAGTCTCGACCAATAAATTTTTGTCTAATTATTTTTTAGGAATCTGTTATGAAAAAAACAAACATGCTAATAGCCGCCGGAATAATAACGGCGCTTTCACTTTACTTCTTCTCATGTACAAGTAACAGTGAATTGGGTTCTGATTCCGATGCTGCATCAAAAGTATATGTAGCTCCAGGTACTCATGATGAATTTTACGGTCTATTTTCGGGTGGATTTAACGGACAAATGTCTGTTTACGGGCTACCAAGCGGAAGACTCTTGAAGATAATACCGGTATTTGCACAACATGCCGAAAACGGATGGGGTTACTCGGAAGAAAGCAAGCCTATGCTTGAAACTTCTTACGGATTCATTCCATGGGATGACGCTCATCATCCTCAGCTCTCGATGACAGGCAGTAATCCCGACGGAAAATGGGTGTTTATAAATGGTAACAATACCCCTCGAATAGCGAGAATTGACCTTTCTTCTTTCAAAACATCCGAGATAATAGAAATTCCAAATAGCTCTGGTAATCACAGTTCTCCGTTCTGTACCGAAAATACGGAATACGTTATAGCCGGAACAAGGTTCAGTGTACCAGTACCAAACAAGGACGTGTCAATAGCGACTTATAAAGAGAACTTCAAAGGTAATCTCACATTTGTCAAAGTTGACAAAGAAACAGGCAGGATGAGTCTTGAATTCCAAGTACGAATGCCCGGTTTCAATTACGACCTAAGTCGTGCCGGTAAAGCTGTTTCAAAGGATTGGGTATTCTTTTCATGCTATAATTCCGAACAAGCCAACACCCTACTTGAAGTTAATGCCTCGCAGAATGATAAAGATTTTGTCGCTGCAGTGAATTGGCGATTGGCTGAAAAATACCTTGCCGAAGGAAAAGCAAAGGATGAACCGGGAACATACAGACACAATATATGGAATGATGATACACATTCGGCTACATCTACTGAAATGAATGGAGTTAAAGTTCTTTATCCAGACGAATGCCCCGGTTTGGTCTATCTGCTACCTACACCCAAATCACCTCATGGATGCGATGTTGACCCCTCAGGCGAATATATTGCTGCAAGCGGTAAACTCGCTGCTTTGATTCCGGTATTCTCTTTTTCAAAGATGATGAAAGCTATTGAAGATAAAAAATTCGACTCTGAGATTGACGGAATTCCGGTCTTGAATTATGATGCCGTTATTGCAGGTGAAGTCAAGGAACCGGGCTTAGGACCTTTGCATACAGAGTTCGACGATAAAGGTTACGGATATACTTCAATGTTCCTATCATCAGAGATTGTAAAGTGGAAAGTCGGTACATGGGAAGTCGTTGACAGAATTCCTACTTATTATTCAATAGGTCATCTTATGGTTCCCGGCGGCGATGCGGCAAAACCTTTTGGTAAATACGTAGTAGCCTTAAATAAAATTACCAAAGACAGATATTTGCCCACCGGACCGGAAATGTCACATTCAGCACAATTATATGACATCAGCGGCGAAAAAATGAAGTTGCTTCTTGATTTTCCAACAACAGGTGAACCTCACTACGCTCAAGCTATTCCCGCGGAACTCGTCAAACCGAATAGCAAGAAAATATACCGACTCGAAGACAACAAACACCCACATGCTACATTTTCCGAAAAAGAAGCAAGAGTAGTCAGGGAAGGTAATATAGTCAGAGTTTATATGACTTCAATTCGTTCACATTTTATGCCTGATATGATTGAAGGTATCAAAGTTGGTGATATTGTATATTGGCATGTTACTAATCTCGAACAAGATTGGGATATTCCTCATGGCTTTGCCGTTATGGGAGCTCACAATTCAGAGCTGTTAATAATGCCGGGAGAAACACAAACGATAGTGTGGAAGCCGGAAAGAGTGGGTGTTTTCCCGTTCTATTGCACTGACTTTTGTTCTGCTCTTCATCAAGAAATGCAAGGATATGTCCGTGTGTCTCCGGCAAATTCGAATACTGAGATTACATTCAATTCAGGTAAATAATTCTTTTATAAAATGATTTAAACAGGTTAATGCTATGAAAAAGATAAATTATATATTGTTGTTTGCGGCGATAATGCCGATATCACTGTTTTTCAAACCTCTATGGCTCATTGATTTCGGAGCACCGCAATTTCCCGAAGGCTTACAGATGCGCATATTCATAGATAAGGTTACAGGCGACGACAATTACCAACTGAAAAGTATTAACCTGTTGAATCATTATATTGGCATGAAAAATATCGAGCCCGACAGTATTGCTGAACTCAAATATATGCCCGGTATCAATATCTTCATGATTATTACCGGGTTTATACTGGCATTTGTGGGGAATAAAAAGTTATTTGTTACTTGGGTTATTGTCTTTTCTTTACTCGGATTGATTGGAATGTATGACTTCTATGCTTGGCAAACCGATTATGCGACGGATTTAGACCCTAATGCCATAATTAAAACTACCGGTGTCTCTTATCAACCACCATTAATCGGTTCAAAAACAATTCTTAACTTCGAGGTTACTTCGATGCCCGGCATAGGAGGATATTTCCTATTTGTAGGATTGACTTCTGCGTGGGTTAAAATCATGTATGATTATATTAAAAACAGGAGAAAATCATAATGAAAAATTTATTAATAATACCTGCTGTTCTTTCAATATTCTTGTTGATTTCATGCAACCATGAACCAGAACCTATCGAGTTCGGACATGATGAATGTGTGCTTTGCAAAATGTCTATCACCGACGAAAAATACGGTGCCGAAATTGTCAACAAAAATGGTAAAACTTTCAAATTCGACGCACTCGAATGTATGGCGAAATACATTGCCGACGAGCAAATTGATAAGGAAAACATATATTCGATTTGGACGATAGATTACACAAATCCGAGACAATTGATTAATGCCGAGTCTGCATATTATCTGCGTGCTAGAAGTCTGCCAAGCCCAATGGCGATGTTTCTGACAAGCTTCCCTGACATGGAATCCTTAAATCAAGTCAAGACTCAGCACCCGGGTGATGAATTAAACTGGAATGAAGTAGTTGAGACAGTAAAGGAAGAATGGCATTGATGATTAAGATATCTTTCATATTGCTTTTGTTTTCCTGTATGAATTTATCGGCGTCAGTCACTGAAATTGATGATATATCCGGTTATGACATAAAGAATATTTTAAATAAATTAAATCCGCATGATACACTCATCATACACTCCGGTGAGATTCACGACGAATCAATTGTTATTAAAAAGCCCCTAACTCTCATCGGGAAAAATAATCCGATTATCAACGGTAAAGGCGGAGACCATATCATAAAAATTTTTGCCGATAGTGTTGAAATAAACGGGTTTACAATTCAAAACTCCGGTTTTAGCCATGTGCAAGACAGGTCGGGTATCAGAACTGACAGCATCAAGCATTGCAAGATTGTAAATAATATTTTCAACAATACCATGTTTGCTTTTTATGCTGCAAGAAGTTCAGATTTAACAATCTCGGATAACATTTTTTTGGGTAAAGGTAAGCGAGAATCTGCTTCAGGCAACGCAGTTCATCTTTGGTACTGCAAGACTGCCAAGGTTACGAATAACCGCTTGGAAGGTCATAGAGACGGTATATATCTCGAGTTTACCGAAAATGTCGTCATCAACAACAATCACACAGAAAATAATATCCGTTACGGATTGCATTTCATGTTTTCACACAATGCAGAATATAAGAATAATATTTTTCGTAATAATGGCTCTGGTGTTGCAGTCATGTACACAAGGAACGTGCTTATGGAAAATAATGTTTTCGAGTTAAATCAAGGTGCAGCATCTTATGGACTGTTGCTTAAGGACATTAAAGACAGTAAAATCATAAATAACAAACTGGTAAATAATTCTACCGGTATTTATATAGAAGGCGGCGGTAAAAATGAACTTCGAGGCAATCTTATTAAATCAAATGCTTGGGCGGTAAGAATTTTAGCAAGCTCGACAAACAATGTCTTTACCGGAAATAGTATCATGGGAAATTCATTTGACCTCTCAACAAACAGCACCATGAGTCAAAACGAATTTGAAGGAAATTACTGGGATAAGTATCGAGGTTATGACCTTGACAGAGACGGCAAGGGCGATATTCCCTATTATCCTGTAAGGCTCTTTGCATTTATAGTAGAAAAGAATCCGCCTCTGATAATATTATTAAACAGCTTTTTTATATTTATATTAGATTTAGCCGAAAATTTGATTCCGTCAATAACACCGGCAGCTATGATTGATAATTCACCATTAATGACTCCTCAATATGATAAGATTTAAAAATATTTCAAAATCATTCGGCAGCAATCAGGTGCTTAAGAATGTAAATATAGATTTAAGCCCGTCAAGTATAAACGCATTTCTTGGACCTAACGGCTCAGGAAAAACCACATTGATTAAAATTCTATTAGGGCTTGTCAGACCTGATTCCGGTGATATTTTTTATGAAGATAGAAGTATTATCAATGATTTTGAATTTAAGAAGAATATTGGTTATATGACTCAAATTGCAAATTATCCCGAGAACCTGACAGCAGGCGATTTATTGAGCTTGGTACAGAAGATTCGTGCTTGTGAACCGGTTTTTAAAGATGAATTATTAGAAAGATTCCAAGTAAATGATTCGTTGAACAAACCTCTAAAACATCTCTCAGGCGGAACTAAACAGAAGGTAAATGTGGTTCTTTCACTTATGTTTGATTCGCCAATCATTGTTCTTGATGAGCCTTCAGTCGGATTAGACCCACAGAGCGTAAAACTACTTAAAGAATATATAATAAACGAAAAGAAAAGAGGCAAGACTATACTTATGACATCGCATATAATTCAAGATGTTAATGAGTTATCTGACAATTTGAACGTTTTGATTGAAGGTAATATAGTTTATTCAGGTGGTAGAGAAATGATTTTGCAAAATACAAATTCAACGAGTCTTGAAGATGCTATAATCAACATTTATACTTCGGGTACATCATGCTGAAAATACTATTAATGTTCGAATTTAAGAATCTTCTGAAAGCAAAATGGTTTTTCTTCTATGCCGGCTTTTACTTTATTCTTACGGAAGCTCTTTATTATTTCAGTGCAGACCCGACTAAAGTGTATATAAGTTTATTAAACATAATTCTAATTGTAATGCCGTTGATTAGCATTATTTACGGCACACAACATTTTTATAATTCCAAAGAATACATACAATTTTTGCTTGCCCAACCCATAGACAGAAAGTATATTTTTTTAAGTAACTATATCTCATCATTATTGGCAACCGTCGGCGGTTTTTTTGTTGGTGCAGGTATTCCATTGATAGCACATGAACTGCGGGGTGATGTTACCATGGCCTTATTTATTCTATCTGCAGGAACTTTATTGGGAGGAATTTTTCTTTCAATCGGATTTTACATAGCCAATAAATATGACGACAAGGCGAAAGGCCTCGGTTCTGCTTTGGTAGTATGGTTCTTTCTATGCTTCCTATACGACGGATTGATACTTGGAGTTCTTTATTTCTTCAGTGATTATCCCATTGAATTACCTGCTCTAATAATGAGTATGTTAAATCCAAATGATTTAGCAAGACTATTCATCACATTAAAGCTTGATGTAGCTGCTCTCATGGGATATACAGGCGCAGTTTACAAAAATATGCTCGGCACATCACTCGGCTTGATTTCTACTGTCTTTTTAATGATTGCTTGGTTTATCATACCGTTATTTATGTCTTACAGGAAATTTGACAAAAAAGATTTCTAATTTATTCTACCGAATTTTTTCAAAATGATTTTTATATAAAAAAAAGCAGGTTCAAATGACCTGCTTTTTTTTATATTTAGAATATTCTAATGACATTTGAAATGGTCAAAAGCCTGAAGACAATCATCACAGAAATGTAATGATTTACAAGCTGTTGAGCCGAACTCGCTCAATGTCCTCGTATTTTCCGAACGGCAGAAGGGGCATTCAGCATTGGCAGGTACTTTGATTACATTGAACAAATTATCAGGGTCTAATTCATTACTTCTTCCATGTGGCGGAGAAATACCGGAGAGCCTGAGCTTATCTAACGTTTCTTCACTCATCCAATCTGTAGTCCAAGCAGGAGATAATTGAGTCTTGATTTGAGCTTCGATACCTTCATCATTCAATACTTTTTTTATATCATGACTTATCTGGTGCATAGCTGGACAGCCTGAATATGTTGGTGTTATAATAACTTCGACAAAATCATCAGATATGATAACATCTCTGACCATACCCATCTCAATTACTGACAGTGCAGGAATCTCGGGGTCAGACACCTGTGATACAAGCTCCATGACGAGTTCTTTATTTAATTTGTTGACTACCATTTAGCATCAGGAAAAGAACGTCTTAAATATTGCATATCAGCAAGAATGAATCCTAAATCTTCCGTATGTATTCCGTTTCTACCTCCCTTTTGCATGAAGGCGTCAATAGGTGGAACAGACAAAGTGGCTTTTTCCAACACTTCTGAGACCTTAGAATACCATTCATCTTTCAGAGTGCTTACATCAACACCTATACCTTCCGATGCAAGTAATACATCATCATCATTGCTCATAAACATCTCTCCTGTGTACATCCATAAATCTTCGACTGCATTACTAATTTTTTCATGGCTTATCTCTGTACCGTCGCCGAGTCGAAGAATCCATTCGGAGCTGTGGCGTAAATGATAAACAGCTTCCTTCAAGGATTTCTGTGCTATACCTTTCAAAGTATCATCGTTACTGTCTTTCAGACGACTATATAAAAGCACGTCATAGACATCAAAGAAAAATTGGCGAGCTAATGCATAAGCAAAATCATCATTAGCTTGCTCAGTCAGCAGAAGATTTGTAAACTCACGTTCATAGCGCAAATAAGCAAGGTCATCTTCATTTTTTCCAATGCCTTGCAACTCGGAGGCATATTTCAGCCACAAAACAGATTGCCCAAGCAAGTCGAGTCCAATATTTGCAAGAGCCAAATCTTCCTCAAGAATCGGTGCATGACCACACCATTCCGACAATCTATGTCCTAATATAAGCCTGTCATCGCCGTGTTTCAAGGAATATCTGTAAAGTGCTTCTTTTATATTGTTAGTGTATGTCAACGCTCACCCCTTTCGGTATCTTATAAAACAAAGGATGACGATAAACTTTATCATCGGCAGGGTCGAAAAATGCTTCATTATCCTGTGGTTTAGTTGACGAGATACTATCAGAAGGAACTACCCATAGACTTATAGGTTTATCTCTGCGTGCATAAACATCTCTTGCATTCTGAATAGCCATTTCCTTGTCGCTTGCATGGACACTCCCGACATGCTCGTGCGGTTTACCAGTCTTCAGCTGGACAAATACTTCCCATAGATTCCATTGTGTATCGTTTGTCATGATTACTCGTTCTATTTGTTTTTGAAATTATTTACAGATTATGGTGTCACGCTACATCTTTTGATGATTTTTTTGCAGCATATGCTTCTGCCGCCTCACGTACCCATGCACCTTGATCATGGGCTTTGTTTCGAGATTTCAGCCTCTGCTTATTCATTGGTCCGTTACCTTTTATAACATTGAAGAATTCGTCCCAGTCAACCTTACCATAAGAATAAGTTTTAGTCTCAGGATGATATTTCAAATCCGGGTCAGGTATTGTAAGACCTCTTGCTTCGGCTTGCGGTACTGTCATATTGATAAATTTCTGTCTCAATGATTCATTGCTCTCAGTCTTAATTTTCCATTTTAATGATTGCTCGGAATGCACAGACAAATTATCATCAGGTCCAAACATCATAATAGAAGGCCACCACCAACGGTTCAACGCATCTTGAGCCATTTGTTTTTGTTCAGCGCTTCCATTGCATAACTCTGCGATGAGTTCGTAACCTTGACGATTATGAAAAGCTTCCTCTTTGCAGATTCTAATCATTGCACGTGAATATGGTCCGTAAGAAGTACGAATCAAACTTACTTGGTTCACCATAGCAGCACCGTCAACAAGCCAGCCTATTGCACCAATATCAGCCCATGTCAGTGTTGGATAATTGAATATACTGGAATATTTTGCTTTGCCTGTCAACAGATTATTTACTAATTCTTCTCTTGATACGCCTAATGTTTCGGCTGCACTGTAAAGATATAAGCCATGACCTGCTTCATCTTGTGCTTTAGCAAGAAGAATCAGTTTACGTCTCAAACTTGGGGCTCGAGTAATCCAGTTACCTTCAGGCAACATGCCGACTATTTCAGAATGGGCATGTTGAGAAATCATTCTAATAAGGTTTTTTCTGTAAGCATCAGGCATCCAATCACGTGGTTCGATTTTTTCGCCGGCATCTATCTTTGCCTGAAATTCTTCAAGTCTTTCTTTTTCGCTCATGTAAATATTCCGGTTCGTTGTGAATATATTTTTTTTAAGGATACGAAAAAAATCAAATGTTAGTGTGGTGAATTCCATAAAGAAACGAAATTATAAAGGTTTACGGAAGAATTATATTATTTTCTTTGCAAAAGTCCAATATAATGTTATTATTTCGTATTTTTAAGAGTTCGATTGGTTTGTACTTATTTTTTTGTTGACAATGATTAAAACTATTACTTACATACTTATAGCTTTGTTATTCATCGGCATAGCCGGTGATTTATCGGCACGAGAAAGTGTTTTCGAAAATGAAATAATTGCTCTTCACCCCAGAGCGGGATTGCTCAGTAATAACTATACTTCCAATTTCAGCAGCTTTCAAGGAAGTGTTGATTGCGGAATTTTTACAAAGGGTATAGCTATGGGATGGAGCGGCGGTATTTTTGTCGAAAAAGATTTCGACAGACTTTACCAATTAGGTCTCGGTCTATTTTATGCAGACAGAAGTGCTTTGTCATCAATAAATAATACTTTCGAATCCCGTGACAACAGTACGGGCAATATAAGCATGGTAACACTGAGAAACAGCTTGGACGCTCAAATATCTTATGTTGAAATTAATCCTGAAATAAGATTATTGATCAGCAATAAATTCATCAATGGTCCATTGAGAATTTCTGCAGGCTTACGGTTTGGAATACCTGTAAGTATGAATTTTACACAAGAGGAATCTATTGTTTCACCTGAAAATGCAGTTTTCATAAATCCTGATGGGAGAAGAACAACTATTAGAGATTTGGCATCCGGCGAAATAACAAATACTTCTTTACAGACAGGTATCAGTGCTGGAATAGAAAATTTGTTGAACATTGGCAACGGTAACTTCTTTACTCAACAGATTATTTTCGATTATAATTTTAATAACATTGTAAAAGAAACCGATTGGACAACTTATGCCGTGAGACTTGAATTAGGCTTGCGTTTTTCAATCAGCCAATCTGACGATGTAATCACAGTTCCAGAAACTATTATTGACGAGCCGGAACAGAAAAGTCCTACTATTATTGTCGAAGAAGTACCTAAGCCTCCACAACCTTATATTGAATTAAGTACAGAAATAATAACTGAATCCAGAATTGAATCAGGAAATGAACTTTTAGCAACTATGCCATTAGTAAATTCTATATTTTTTGAAAATAATTCTGCAGAAATTCCTGATTATTATAAGCTTATAAATCAACCCGGTATGGATTTGTACAACGGAAACCCGGTGGACTTTCATAGGAATATCATTCCTGCGATTTGCACGATACTAAATAATCATCCTAATTCAAGGATATTATTGGAAGGAGCCACATCCGGACCGGAACATGAACCGAAAGGACTTGAGTTGTCTAAGGCTCGTACTGATGCTGTTAAGCAAGCATTTGTTGACTTGGGTATATCACCTTCGCGTATATCTTTTAGGGCTTTGATTTCACCACAATATCCTTCTAATCAGCAATATCCCGAAGGTGTAGAGGAAAACCGTAGAGTTGACATTTGGGTCACGGAAGCACCATTGCAACAGTATGTAGATATCCAAAATTACCGAGAATTTAATGGAAAGCTGGTACTAAATTTACAATACGGCAATTTCCCTCCCGGCACTAAGGCAATGATTAAGATAAATGATGAGCACAGAAGCGCTTCAGGACCGGGCATACAGCAATTTACCATAAAACAAAGACTAAATCAAGGAGCCGAAGAGTTCAAAATTAGAACTGACGTGAATGTCAACGGTGTCGAGAAGTCTGATGATAAAATTGTTAATATAAATGAATTAACCAATGAAGTAGTAGATTTATCACTTAAAAATTTCGAAGCTGTTCTGCGTTTCAATTATAACAGCAGTGATTTGACTAGCGAGAACGAAGCTCTACTCAAACAACTTGTGCAAAAATTGCCGGACGGTTCTACAATATTGATAATTGGAAGTGCCGATACATTAGGCACAGCTGAGCACAACAGACAACTAGCTTCTGACAGAGCAAAAAAGACTGAAATATTTATTAAAAAAATTGCCGGTAATCGTCTCAATATCGAAACAAATACAAATATAGATAAATTCTCTGATGAAACACCACAGGGAAGATTTTTAAATCGTTCAATTAAAATAAGAGTGAAAAAATGATTCGTAATGTTCAGAAAATATATCCTCCGCCACAATTTCATTGGGTTGGTAACGGCTTTAGAGTGCATAATTTTTTCCCCGGAAATACCGACATCGGAATGTACAGAATGAGTCCGTTTTTTGTCATGGATTATGCATCTAAGTTTGAATTTCCCCCGAGCGAAATTCCACGTGGAGTAGATGTTCACCCACACCGTGGCATAGAGACCGTAACTGTTGCTTACCGAGGAAAAATAGCTCATCATGACAGTGCCGGCAACGGTGGTATTATTGGTGAAGGTGATGTGCAATGGATGACTGCCGGTAAAGGTATTTTACACAAGGAATATCACGAAAAGGAGTTCAATGCTAAAGGTGGTGATTTCCAGATGGTACAGCTGTGGGTAAATTTACCTAAGAAGTTTAAGATGACTGAACCAAAATATCAAGAGCTTACTTATGATGAAGGTAGTAAATATCACAACCACGACAAATCAGCAACCGTACATGTTGTTTGTGGTGAGTATAAAGGCATAAAGGGTAAAGCTGAATGTTTCGTTCCGATTTCATTGTTTGATGTGAAGATTGCAAAAGACACAGAACTTGACTTTTCATTCCCTGAAAATCATAATACCGGCTTATTGCTTGTTGAAGGAAGAATTACAATAAATCATCAAACTGAGGTTACCGAGAATCAGTTTGCATTATTTGAGAATTCGGGAAGTGATTTTACTTTAACTGCATCCGAAAATGCCAAGATACTGATTCTAAGCGGTGAACCGATTGATGAAACAATAGTTGCCTACGGTCCTTTTGTAATGAATACAAAAGAAGAAATCATGCAGGCTTATGAAGACTACAGAAACGGTAAATTCGGTACTTTGGAATAATCTCAGCTTCTGCCGAACCAATTCCATAATGTCCGATGAACTTTATGTATTGAATTTACAGGCTGTGCAAACATAAGAATACATTTTCCATGCACAGCCTTAATTTTTCTTTCCTTACAAAATTCCTTGACTTCACTTGATTCCGAACCTTGCTGTATCCAGAAATTCTCTATGCCTTGATTATGATAATCATTAATAATCTGTTTGACTCTGTCCTTTCTGACACTTATTATCAATCCTTCTATTTTCTCAGGAATATCAACCGGATTTGAATAGCATTCATGGTTATTTAATATCTTATGTAAATTGTGTATCTGATAAACTTTATAATTTTTAGCAATCAATTCACGAAAAATGTTATTGCCGAATTTATGGGTATTTGATGATACACCTATAATACCGAAAGTATTCAATTCCAAAAATTCTCCTGCATTTTTTAAAGTCTCTCTCTTCTTGGTTTCCATTGTTTTATCGGAAAATTTATGTGACAAATAATTTAAAAATAATAAATATTATTAAGACTACAATCAAGTGATTTTTTTATACTTGGATAAAAGTAAAGAAAAAAAAAAGCTGCCCTAAGGCAGCCTAAAATTTATACTAATTCAAGATCTTTCGTTCTATTACTAATAATTTTGGTCTTATACTTTTGAATCTGTCGGACTACCTTTTCGGAGGCATCGTGCAGACTCTTATGGAAATCATCTGAATCAACCTTTCCGACAACGGTAGTTCCTTGCAGATGTACCGTAATTTCTACGGTTTTATTTACTTCATTTATGAACTCTACATTTGTAGAGATAATTCCGTCGTGATACTTTGTAAAACCGTTCGCTACCTGCAGAGCTTCCTCTTGGAGTCTTGGATGTGAAGAATTCGTATGTCTGAAAGTTATCTGGGTTTTCATAACTACCTCTCAAAATTTTAATGATTAAAAAATCCGTGAATTCAGTATTCATGCTGACCAACAATCCTCTGCTAAGTACTGAAAATATAAGTTCAAGGTACGTAGCAACAACTAATGACAACATGACAATGATTATCAAAGAACTATAACATTAATACGAACTGAGCGTATCATTGTTTTATAATTGTTTGTTTCCTGTTAAAATTAAATGTCAAGCCTAAAGTAATCGCAATATAGCCGGGCATGATATTATAAGATTCATCTAATCTCGGCTCCGCTGGTACAAACTGTTTCTTAACTCGATTGAACATGTCCACGCCTCCAAAAGAATAATTGTAAGAAACTTCAATCATCAAACTACCAAGAAAAGTATCCTCCGAATGTTTGTCAAAGCCAAGCTCCAATCCTGAGTAGAACTTTAAAAATGGCAGAATATCAGTATCATCATAATTCAAACCACCTACCCTCGGGTCAAGCGGAAAATCACTTCTGACAGTTTCTATCCACTCTGTCCTGCGAAGTAAAAATCCCAATCCTCCTCCTACATAAGTTCTGAATTGAGAAACAAACGGCATGTACTCAGCTGTCAAGACTATCGGTATATCGCTGATACTCATGGTCTGCCCGTAAACTCTGTAGTTACTGATTGTACTTGTCGGATTATATTCTTCATAAGTATCTCTCAGATCAAAATGATAAACATGGAACTGAGCTCCTAAACGAAAATTATCAAACCTAAGCTTTGTTCCTCCTGCGAATAAAGGTCTTAGCTTTATATCCTTCGTTTGGCTGCTGAATTCATTATTATATACCGAAAAGAAATCGGGTGAACCGGTACTGAATGGAAGACCTCCGGATATAAATACTATTGACTTTATCCTCCACTTATTCTCATCTTCTCCTTTTTCAGCTGTCAGCCGAACACTATAAAGTAAAATGATAATCAATATTGTTATTATGCATCTCATACACATTAAATATAATAATTATTTCATTACCAAAAAAATATTTTTTACAATTTTTGATAAATACAGTTATATTAACGGTTTAATGAGCATTCGCAATCCATGGTTCAGTTTAAATTTTTTAAATTGATAATCATTATAAATAATAATACCGGAGTTATTATCAGATTGATTTAATTGTCAGCATTCGCACTTTAAGAAAAATCTATTATAAGTTATTGAATATTTCACTACTTAAATATAATTATACAATATGATTAAAATCTCGTGATTTGAATAAATAATTTTATCAATCAAAATATATTTAGTATTTTGGTATCTTATACATCATGAAATTTTTCATATTTTAGTGAATAGATGAATACTGAAAACGCTGCAAGAAGGTCCTATTACAATTTGTTTAAGCATAACATTCTGCAATACTTAATTTTCGCTGCATCATTTGCGGTTATTGCCGTAGTGGTATTCGAGACATTGTTGCCCTTTCTTCAAACAGTCATGGTCGAAGAATACCTTAAGGGTAAAGTTTACAATCGTGGCGAAGAAGTAGCTTTCACAAAAGAACTCAGTCAGCCGGCTTTTGCAACGAGGTATTATACTCGATGGGCAATTGACATATATATCGGTACTCCACAGGAAGCAAGATATTGGTTCAATCCATTTTTATCTTTATTTCTGCCAACAACTTTATTTTCATTTCTTTTGGCATTGATGCTAACTTCTAACTTTCCTGTCAAAACAGGTCTGATGCGCCAAAAGATAGAGCGTGAGGTGATGAATGTTCTCGACAGCTGGCATTTTAATATATTCGGGACTTATTCCGATGACGACAATAAAGAATTCTGTAATCGAATTTTGCAAGCTGACACTAAAGAACTTCTTGACTTAGCTGAAGATTGGAATATTTTCTCTGAAGATTTACAATATCTTCAAAAAGTGCTTATTTGGCGAGAGAGCAATTTTATATTCAGGATGTTTAATTCATGGACAAGCCTGAAATTTTATCTGCGTTTTTACTTTACCGATAAATACAGCAATGTAGTATTAGGTTTGGTATATATTGGGGCTGCAGTATTAATCATCATAATCGGTATGCGCGGACTTAAATTCATACCATCAACAGAGCCGTCCCTTGTATTTTTTGCACTCGGTCTGGAGTTCTCGGTTTTATTGACTTATGCATTCACTGTGATGTACAGTAGAGCAGACGGCGAAAGCAGTACTGTTCACCGTAATGTACAGGAGCAATCATCACTGCTTTCGGACGACTTTGGCAACAGCAAAGAGGTAGAAAATTTATTAAGAGCATTTCTGAGCTCTCGAAAATGAATATCAGCAAATCTATAGTCTGATTAAATTTAATTTTGATAAAATTTCAAGTTATACTTGTTTATAGAAAAAAAAATCTATACTTTTAGACTTATACTGTGTTAATTTTCTAATTAAAAATGCTGAATAAACTTAGAATTTGGATTCGTTATATTTATTTGCGTCTGTCGAGAGGTTCGGAGATAGTCTTAGAACGAATCCAGATGACTGAATTCATATACATGATACTCATGTCGGTTGTTATCGGTGTGGTAGCCGGTTTTGGCAGTGTCGGCGTCAAATATTTGATAGAATTCATCTCGGAGCAGGTATTTTCAGGTGAAGGTAGTATGCTTGAGAAAGTAGCTTCAACTCCTTGGTATTTGCTGATATTAATACCTACTTTAGGCGGTTTGTTCGTCGGACCTTTTGCTCATTTTATAGTACCTGCATCCAAAGGGCATGGTGTCAGTGAAGTTATTCAATCATTACTCACTAAGGGCGGAATAATAAAGCCTGTCGTAGCAATAGGCAAATCAATAACATCAGCAGTTACAATCGGCACCGGCGGTTCTGTCGGATATGAAGGTCCTATCGTGCATATCGGAGCTTCAATCGGTTCTTCTGTGGGTCAGTTCTTCAGAGTGCCTGCAAGAAGATTGCGAACACTCGTTGGCTGCGGTGCTGCCGCTGGTATTGCCGCAACATTTAATATGCCGATTGCCGGCGCCTTGTTTGCCATAGAAGTTATAATGATGGATTACGCAGCACACCAACTTTTTCCAATTATCATATCATCGGTTATTGCCACAGTAATATCACATCATTATATTGGTAATTTTGCAGAATTCCAAGTTTCACCTATTGTAATGAGCAGTAGTTACGAGATTTTCAACTATTTCATACTCGGTGCTTTGTGCGGATTGATATCCTATTCGATGATTAAGAGCTTGTATTATTTCGAAGGTTTTTTCAGTGAACAAGTCAAAATTCCTGATTATCTAAAGCCTGCCATAGGCGGTATGATGATTGGAACAATCGGAGTATTTTACCCTCAGATAATTGGAGTAGGCAATGAATCTATTTCTTTGGCACTTAATAACAATTTCTTTTGGTTGACTGCTCTTGTGCTCGTATTTGTCAAAATTGTTTCAACTTCGATAACACTCGGGTCAGGAGGGTCCGGTGGTATGTTGTCACCTGCTTTGTTTGTAGGAGCGATGACCGGTTATACTTTCGGTGAGGCAATGAATTTCATAGATCCCGATATTGCATTCAATTCAGGTTCCTACGCCTTCATAGCAATGGGCGGTCTTATTGCCGGTACAGTTAGAGCACCGCTTACTGCGATACTGATGGTATTTGAACTCACAAGACAATCATCGAGCATTCTGCCGCTGATGATAGTAGTGAGTATCAGTATGATACTTTCCTCTAAGTTATCAAGAGAATCAGTTTATACTCTTAAGCTGATAATGAATAAGATTCAAATTAAAACGTTCGGTGAGCATAGTGTTTTGAAATCAATTCCGGTAAGCGAGGTATATTCACACAACTTTTCAGTGCTTAGAGAAGATGCAAATTTTAAAGAAATTACAAATACAATGCTTTCCGGTACTGATTCGAGTGTTTCTGTGATTAGTATGAAAGGAATTTTCCTTGGTGTTATTACCATAAATACTTTAAAAGAAAATTTACTTGACCCGGATCACTTGCGTGATATAGTCATCGCCGGAGATATTGCCGATAAGTCGGTACCCAGAATTGATATTCATACAAATTGCTATGATGTATTGAATTTATGCAGACATCACAATGTTGAGGAAATTCCGGTAATGGATTCAGAGCAGCCCAATAAACAAATCGGAGTTCTTAGGATGAAGGATGTTAACGAAATACTCCAGCGTGAAATGGATAAAATTGAGCACACATCAGACCTTGCATCGAAGATTTCTCAGATAAATAAGGAGCATGACATAGCATTCATGCCGGGTTATGTCATTGCTGAGATTCAGGTTCCACCATCATTTATCGGCAGAACAATTGCCGGTCTCAAGGTAAGAAGCACATACGGTGTTGACATAATGTCAATTAAAACTACTTCGGGACGAAGCTATGACATCAAAGCTCTGCCAAAGCCTGACTATGTTCTAAAATCCAATGACTCCATGATTGTCGCCGGTGAAGCAGAGAAGGTTAATATTTTGAAATCCGTCGGATAAATTCAGAATCGAAGATATTGATTCCAAATGAGGAATAATTCCCAAGTGGCATTAATATCTCTCATACAGTATTCCGCTATTTCTACGTGTTTTCCTTGCCTGAAGAGTTCGCCAACCATCGAACCGTCCACGCCCTCGCTCTTCGGGGACTTTATTCCGAATGTACGAGTGTAGAAATCGAAATTGAATCTTTTGGAAGCCGAATACGGACTCGGATTATAAAATGTCAGCTCGTCAATTAAATCAATATGCATTGGATAGTTGAATTTTGTACCGCTCATCAAGTTCCTTGATGGTTTGATTCTCTGTATTGCGGAACGTAACATCAAGAAAGGAGCATCAAAATTTCTGCCGTTGAATGATATCAACACAGCATTTTCATATTTTCTGAGTATTGCCCAGAAATCTTCTAAGAGCTTTGCTTCATTTGTTATATAACAATCATCACCGGTACTTAATTTTACATGTTCTTTCTCTCCATACTGTAAATCATTATTAAGCGAGAGTGCTGCCCTTCCTACCTGTTCCCAAGCATCCTGTTCACCGGACTGCATTAGTTGTGTACCGATACATACTACTTGGGCTGTTATTGGTGAAAGTGCCATTTCAAATTTCTTTGCTTGAACTTCCTCTTCATTTGAAGTGTGCCGTAGAATATATTCTTGCTGAGACTCGGAAAGTTTCTCGAAATCAAGTGGCGCAGTTTCAATGTCAAATATCAGGTACTGTTGTTTTTTCATTTTTTTCCTCACATATTAATTCTCAAAAATAAGTCAAATAATATGACTAATCCAAATCAAAGTATAATTTATCCGCAGCCTCAGATAATTTCAACGAAAGAATTGGGTACGGAAGTCCCATTGAATCGGTTTCTGTTCTTCGAAATATAGTAAAACCTAAATGTTCATAAAATCCGCATGCATGAATATTTTGTTCATTAACATCAACATACTTGCAACCATGCTTTATAATCACAAATTTCAACAGTTCTCGTCCTATGCCCACACCGAAATAATCAGGTTTGACAAAAAGCATCTCAATCTTTTTATCCGATATACCTACGAACCCTGCTATATCATCTTTATTCGCAATATATTTAAATAATTTGACGGAAGTAAATCCATTAGGCAACATTGCTTTTTTTATTTTTTGGAAATCATCATCCAAGAGAAAAAAGTGACTTGCCTTTACGGATTGTTCCCAAATATCTACAATAGTCTCTAAATCATTTTTGTGTGCTTCTTCAATCATTATTAATCCAAATTATAATTGTCAAGTTTTACAAAGTAACAATTTTTATACCATAAAAAAAGCTGCCCTTAATGATAAAGGCAGCTTTTCAATTCAAGGATTATTACTGCTATAAAGCAGTAGCAAGAACAAGTGCAATAATACTCATTAATTTAATAAGAATATTAATTGAAGGACCGGACGTATCTTTAAAAGGGTCACCAACAGTATCACCTGTAACAGCTGCTTTGTGTGCTTCTGAACCCTTATAGTGCATTGTACCGTTAATTTCGACCCCTTCTTCAAACATTTTCTTGGCATTATCCCAAGCTCCTCCCGCGTTAGATTGAAAAATTGCAAGTAAGACACCTACAACTGTTACACCTGCAAGCATACCGGCAAGAGTTTCAGCACCAAACGCAAAGCCTATAATCACGGGGGTAACAACCGCCAGTAATCCGGGCAACATCATTTCCTTAATGGAAGCTTTGGTAGAAATTTCAACGCATTTAGCATATTCAGCGGCACCTTCAGCATCATGGTAGGTCTTTAAATCAGCATCAGACCATGAAGTCATTTCTTTGCCATCATTTTTTCTCATTACGTTCAGAGCATCCTTAAGTCGCGGAATTTCCAAGAACTGTCTCCTTACTTCTTCAATCATAGAGCGAGCAGCACGTCCTACGGCACCCATTGCAAGAGCCGAGAAGATAAACGGCATAACACCGCCGATGAACAATCCGACCATAACATTGGCTTTTGATATATCTATAGATTTAATTCCGGCAGAAGTCATGAAGGCTCCAAAGAGTGCAAGAGCGGTAAGTGCAGCCGAGCCAATTGCAAAGCCTTTGCCGATAGCTGCGGTTGAATTTCCTACTGCGTCAAGTTTATCGGTTCTCTGGCGTACTTCTTTCGGAAGTTCTGACATTTCTGCGATACCACCGGCATTATCAGAAATCGGTCCATACGCATCAACAGCAAGCTGGATACCGGTTGTAGCAAGCATACCGACCGCTGCAATAGCTATACCGTACAGATTAGCGAAATGGAATGATACTAAAATGGCTGCAGCAATCAAAATAATCGGTACTGCTGTACTCATCATTCCGGTACCAATACCTGCAATAATATTTGTTGCTGAGCCTGTTAGTGACTGCTCTGCAATTCTACGAACAGGTGGTTTTCCAAGTCCTGTGTAATATTCGGTTATTAATCCTATTCCTACTCCTGCTACTAAGCCGACAATAGTGGCAAGAAATATACCCAGTGAAGTAATAGTCTTTGTCTCACCGTATAGCGGATCATCGAAAACCCATGATTCAGGCAGCATCCAACTAATAACAAAATATGACACTACCACCATTAATATTGATGCCAGAAATGTTCCGGTATTCAATGCGGTTTGCGGATTTCCACCTTCTTTTACCTTAACAAAGAAAGTACCTACGATTGATACAACAATTCCAAATGCTGCAAGTATCAATGGCAATACTATTCCCGAAAAACCTCCGAGGGGCGTATTCTGAAACTCCGGAAGAGCATAGAATGCTACACCGAGTACCATGGTTGCAAGTATAGAACCTACAAATGATTCGAATAAGTCAGCACCCATACCTGCCACATCTCCTACATTATCACCGACATTGTCAGCAATAGTTGCAGGATTCAAGGGGTGATCTTCCGGGATGCCTGCTTCAACTTTCCCAACCAAATCAGCACCAACATCTGCTGCTTTTGTATAGATACCACCTCCTACACGAGCAAAGAGTGCTATCATGGATGCACCGAAAGAAAATCCGGTCAGTACAGATATAACTTGATTCACACTGTGAATATCACCAGTTTCAAATACACCGGTTATCATCGAATAAATTAGAAATAATCCACTCAATCCCAAAACACCTAAGCCAACTACACCCATACCCATTACCGAACCACCGGTAAAAGCTACGAGTAGCGCATTATTTAGACCGCTTCGAGCTGCATTTGTTGTTCTGACATTTGCATCAGTAGCAACCTTCATTCCGATATTTCCGGCTAACCCTGAAGCTAAGGCACCGACAAGAAATGAAACTGCTATCAAAGGCGAAGAATCCTCGGCACCTGCTCCCTGAATACCTAACAGAATAGCAACAATAACAGCAAATATCAATATTACCTTGTACTCTGCTTTCAAAAAAGCATTTGCACCATCGGAGATGAATTTTGCAATATTCTGCATTTTCTCTGTTCCGGGGTCTTGTTTTGACACCCATCGTGACTTAATAAAAGTAAAAATCAACGCCAATATTCCGGCGGCAGGAATTAAAAGTAGTAATCCGTCCATAATTTCATTAAATATTATACAAAAAATACATTTTCATTTATAAAGAATATTCCTTTAGCAAAAAAAATCTGCCAATTTTCAATTATCTAATTTCTTTATTTCGACACTTTGACTTTCTAAAAACTTCACAATTATTGATTTATTGTTACATAAACAATAAAATTTTAATTTTTTTTGAAATTTTATTTAAATTAGTATAGTAAAGTTACAGATTTTTTTACTATAATTCCTAAGAAATATTTATCTTTGTAGTCTAAGTTTTAACAATTTTGTTAATAAGTATTTATAAAGTATTTATTATCTTATTTTAAAAGTAATTTTCAAAATATGGGTGCTTAAAAATGACTGATATTTTATCGGATAAGGAACTGACCACTTCTCAGGAATCAGTTGACAACCAGATTAATAATACCGAAACAACTCTCGCGGCTGAAACTGACAATTCTGTAGCGGCTGAGGAGCCGGCTAATATGGACGGAATTGCAGATGCTCATGTCGCTGAGTCTGCTGCACCCGTAGAACCAGAATCGGAATCAGGTAACAGTACAGACTCACCGGATGAAGTGAGTACTGAACTTACTGCCGAGCAAATTGCTATTCAGAAAAGAGCTCGTGAGCGACAGGCTCGTGAACAAAGGTTTAACGAGTACTTTCAATTATTGACCACAGTCAAAGAAAAAAATGAGACTGTTGATGTTACCGTAAGAGAAAGAATAAAGGGCGGGCTTAGGGTTTATTACAGGGATATGCCTGTATTTCTTCCTACTTCTCATTTCAGCCTTAAACGCAATCCGTCTGAACAAAGCTTGATGGAGGCAATCAACAAGCAGTTTCCTGTACATATTCATGAATTACAGCAGGATGAAACAGGACGTAAGACTGTCGTAGTAAGCAGAAAACAGATTCTCGAAGATGATTTCTGGAATAAACTGACAGTTGGTGATATTATCGAAGGTCCTGTAACATCTATCGCAGCTTTCGGTGTATTCATTGATGTTTCAGGTGTCGAAGGACTGCTTCATATCTCCCGTGTTTCAAACACACGCGTGGAAGACCTTAAGCAATTATTCAAAAAAGGTCAAATGGTTAAAGTTGTCATTGTTGAAGTTGACAAAGAAAGAAAACGAATTGCACTCAGTACAAAAGAACTTGAGGTTTCTCCTTGGAAAATTCTTGAAGAGCAATTGCCAACCGGAACCATAATCAAAGGTGTACTTAAACAAATAACTGATTTCGGTGCTTATTTTGAAATCAAACCCGGTTTCGACGGCTTAGTCAGAAATTCAGAAATTTCATGGACACTTCGTCATAAACATCCGAGTGATGTTTTAAGTGTAGGACAGGAATCTGAATTATATGTGTTGAATGTCAATGTTGACAAGAAATTAGTAAATCTCAGCATTAAAAAGGCTCAACCCAATCCTTGGCATGACATTGCAGAAAAATACCCCGTCAAGACCGTTCTGAATTGCACTATAAAACAATTGACTCCACAGGGAGCAATAATTTCGATTGATGAGACATTGGATGCTTTTTTACCACTCAGCAGAATCAGATTTCTTCCTAAAGGCAAGGGTAATGTAGGTGATGAAGTAGAATTAATCGTTGACAGTATTGATGCAAGTAAAGAGTCTATGATACTTATTCCGCATACGCCTGACAAACCACAGTTTGTTCCGAAAGAAAAACCTAAGTACGAACATTCTTCACGCAAGCCTAATGAAGAACACACCACGAGTCATGATTCAACTCCGAGTTCATCTGCATTTACCTTGCAGGATTTAATCTCTGAAAGCACAAAGAAGAACTTATTAAAAAGATAATAGGCTGTCTATAAAATTTTTTTGTCATAAAACCGATACTGTATAAAACAATATCGGTTTTTTATTTTTTTTTATCTCTGTATATTTAGATTATATGTTAAAATTAATCTTTTTACTTATATTTTTTCTTTTATCTTCCAATATTCAGGCAATTTCACGCTTCGATGACGGAAGCGTTAATACCATATTAAAAAAGCCGACAGTACAGACACCCCTGCAAATAATGCAAGAATCAGCCAATAAAAGAAATGATGAAAGTGAGTTGCACAAAGATGAAGTATACACCCCCGAACAGGATAGTTTATTCAAAAAATACATTACATTGCAGTTGCCGATTAATGTGATACTCAGGAACAATTTAGTTTTCACCGATGATTTGTGGAATATCGAAAAAAGATTGTCTGAAGGAACCCCTTGGCAGATAGCATTACAAAATATCCGAAGTATTCCTCCTGAGTTCTATAATCCTTCACCGGTTGATGTTGTTCACAGACATGTTCAAATTGCTTCGGCTTTTGAAGTGCCAAACCTTAGAACATATGACCCTTTCCACGGGGTTAGATTCGATGCTGAAGCTGTAGCGAGATTTTTCGGAATTATGGAGGATGTTTCTCCTGAAATCACTTATTCAATTGATTATACAGCTCATGTTGAGGTTGTGGTTTATTCTATTAGTTCTTCGGTTGTGGCTACTTTGTTCAAAGGATTACAAACTCCCGGCACCTATACTTATACCTGGAACGGCAGGAACCAAGATGGCAGACCCATGCCTCCGGGTGATTATATTGCGGAAGTCAGAATTGGCAATGAAAAATATATACGCAAAAGAATAGTTTTGAAGTAATACCCGCTAATTACAACCCAATAATAATATTTCATTTATCTGACTGTTTGAGTCTGTAGATGATGTTTTTTGTGCTAAACACAAAAAAAACTTGTATATTATGTAACAATAAGTTATTTTATATTTTATATGAAGTACTTTTTGAAAATTATTATGTGAAGATTGTATCATAAATTAAAATTATAATGAATATTTTTGTTTGTATAATAAATATAGAGTCAAAAGAAAAATGACCAATAAGGGACAAATTTTAAGATTGCTTAATTATAAGAATCTTCTAAAACACCTCCAAAGCCTCGGTTTTAAAAAGGTATTTTCAGATAACATATCTGATACATTAGAAATATCATCATCCCTTGTCAGAAAGGATTTTGGGAATTTCGGTATAACCGGTAATCGGAAGGGTGGATATGATATTGACTCGATACTACAAAAGATTGACGAAATCCTCGGTAAAGATGAAATACAAAAAGTAATAATTGTCGGGGTTGGCAGAATCGGTGAAGCTCTGATGAATTATCAGGGATTTATGAAAGAGGGAATACAGATTGTTGCAGGATTCGACACAGAGCCGGATAAGAATAAGAATGATTCCGGAGTGCCGATTTATCATATTGATAATTTGACAGATTTTGTTCTTGAAAACAATATCAGA
This sequence comes from Kapaibacterium sp. (SeqCode), assembly GCA_041677745.1. Classification (GTDB taxonomy): domain Bacteria; phylum Bacteroidota; class Ignavibacteria; order Kapaibacteriales; family UBA2268; genus JANJTB01. Next base: position 1,869 of record JBAYPL010000001.1, on the reverse strand, counting down.
ATTTGCATACTTACAGTTCCACAGATGGTGGCTAAACATACTGTTGATTTGCTGTCTGCTTCCGGTATAGGAGGTATTCTTAATTTTACGCCGATTAAATTTCAAAGTTCTTCCGAAATGACAATTAATAACATAAATATTGTTCATGAACTTGAAAACCTCATCTATGTAGTCAATAAACAAAAAGAGAATCAAGCACAATAATGAGGTTACTATGACATTAAAAACTAAGTATATGGGAATTGAATTACGGAGCCCGATTATCGTTGGTAGTTCATCTTTAACAAATACTAAAGATTCTATTAAGAAAATCGAAGCTGCCGGTGCAGGAGCCGTAGTAATTAAATCACTCTTTGAAGAACAAATTCTCGCTGATTCAGGCAGGAACTTAAAAGGAACGGATGTTTACAATTGGTACCCTGAAGCGATTAAAAATATCAATGAGTATTCGGAAAATGCTTTGATTGAGCATTATCTCAATCTTATTGATTATTCCAAAAACAACCTCAACATACCTGTTTTTGCAAGCATCAATTGTGTCAGTAGAAATGAATGGCCACAGTTTGCACTTAAATTTGAAGAAGCAGGTGCCGATGCTTTAGAGTTAAATATTGCGGTTTCACCTGCTGATGAAATTTCAAGCGGTGATGATGTAGTTGAAAATATAATCGGTATTATCAAAGCTGTAAGAGCTAATTGTACAATTCCTGTCGCAGTTAAACTATCTCCATATTTCACCAATATGAATACTGCTATCAGTGATTTTGACAATGCCGATGTTGATGGATTGGTATTATTTAACAGATTGTTTACTCCCGAAATTGATGTTGATTCTATGTCAGTATCAAGTAATATGCAGATTAGACCAGTCGGAGACATCAATAATTCTCTTAGGTGGATTATTCTGCTTTCTGAAAAAGTCAAGGCTGATATTGCAGGCTCAGGCGGCATCCACGACTATACCGATGTGCTAAGATATATTCTTGCCGGTGCTCAGGCTGTACAATGTACCTCTGCCTTGCTGATGAACGGTGTAGAATATATCGGCGAATTAATTGAAGGAGTAAAATATTGGATGGATTCAAAGGGGTTTCAATCAATTGACGATTTTAGAGGCATAGTCTGCAGAAATGAAAATAATAAAACTCTGTTCAAGAATGTTCAGTATCTAAGATTCGAGTAAATAAAGTACTAAGCAAATATGTCTGATTGTGGAATTTGAGCTGAGTATTCCTAAATCAAATTATATTATTACATTTTATTCATTTAAATTCGAGAGCTGCTTTTAATTATCCTTTGAATTGCAGCTCTTGATTTTTTACTGAAAAAATCAATTTTAAGGAAAATCTAATCTTGATACACTTTGTGTTAATTACCTACTTCGATTATATTGGTATTATAGATATTACCGGAATTAACAACATTTCCGTAAACCCTTAAAGAATTTGCATTCACTTCGAGTACTGAGCCCGGTTCAACATACAGATTACCGTTCACTGTAATAGGCACATTGATGTATTTAGCATCCACACCGGAAATCTTCAAATTTCCCGGATAGCTACTGTAAAATGGTGCTAATGGATTGGGAATTATATCCTGAGTACCAGAATATTCAATAGTTGTCGAAGGTGACATGAGATAATTTGCAAAGTTTTTAATTGTCAATGACAAAGAGGGATAATTATTACCTCCGAAAACTATTGTAGATGTGTCCCTTAGATCAAATAAACCTCTGACCGGATTACAGTCAACGCAATTGATAGAATTCACACCCATATCAAACCTTGATGAATTTCTGACTATCAGAGTATCTATTTGTGGTTCGCTAAGATCCAAAGTTACTGTATGATTAAGACCGATGTAAACATT